>DQUB01000187.1 GCA_015662475.1 Pyrodictium sp. | reverse complement strand
GATCTCTGGCTTTTCAACCTCTAGTGGAGCATCGAGCAACACGATATAGGCATTCTCAATCCTTCTAGGCATTGCAGGATGAACAACCTCTTTGTCGAGAACAACGCCGTAGACCAACTTGCTGTCTAGTAGGCTACCACCCTTCTTCTTCTCAATCTTTACATTGTCAAGTCTTACTTCGTAGGTACCATCAGCTTTCTTCTCTGCAATGTGCATTACTGCATCAACAACCATGTCAGTTAGCTTATCGAGAGTTGCACCAGAACCAATATACTTGCTGTAGATGCTTGTTGCTGCAATTTTCTTCAACAATCCCCTATCTTCTGGATTGACAGCTTTTCCAATCTTGTTAAGCTCTGATAGTGCGAAATCGAGCGCCTTCTTGAAACCTTCAATTATCGTTGTTGGGTGAATGTTCTGGTCCAGTAGAGCTTCTGCCTTATCGAGCAACGTACCTGCTAGAACTACTGCACTTGTTGTACCATCACCCACCTCTGCATCTTGTGCTTTAGCAACTTCTACTAGTAGCTTAGCTGCTGGATGCTGTATCTCCATCTCCTTTAGTATTGTAGCACCATCATTTGTGATTGTTACATCGCCAAAACTGTCGACTAGCATCTTGTCTAGTCCGCGAGGACCAAGACTGGTCCTTAGCACTTCTGCCAAAACCTTAGCTGCTAAAATGTTGCTTCTCAGTGCTTCTCTACCGTAAGTTCGCTGCGTACCCTCTTTGAGGATTAGCACAGGTACACCGTAGAGAGCCATTGTGTCTCCACCTCCTAATACTGACTCCAAGCTGTCCATGCAGAGGGCTTCTATATAAATCTTTCGCGTAAAAGATTATTATATCGGGCAAGAGTTGCTGCAAAGGCCACCTCTAATAAGAGGGTGGTTGTGAAGGGGGTACTATGCACATCTGCACTGTCTGCCAGCGTGAGCAAGCAGTCTACTATCACAGGTTTTCTGGAGACTATTTATGTGCAAAATGTTTGAAAAAACGGCTCGTTAAATACATTAAAAAGGCGTTTAAAAAATATGGGCTTGCCGGTCCTAGAGTTGGAGAAATAGTGTTACTTATACCACAACACCATGCACAAATCGCACCAGCACTAATAGAACTTGTCGATGCTGCTGAGCGCGGACATGCAACAACCCTGCATCTCCTAATACCCCAGAATACCCCCAATAATATCTTGAAAGATCTCAAGCTTAGCCTGAACATAGGTGTAGTCAAACACTATACCATAGAGCAAAGCTACTATTTTGATGTACAAGTTAGAATACTGCGACATGTAGCTGTTAAAGAGTCTACGGCAAATACCATAATAATGCCAATAATGCTGGAAGAAGGTTTGCTATGCCTACTCTCTGCACTAGCACGTGCAAAGCCAGCCTATATCGACTGCCTAAAACCAAAGATTGAGGTTGCTGATAAGGTCTTTCTAAACCCGTTTCTAGACGTATCATTAGAAGATGTTTATGCATATGCACGGGCGAAAAAGAGGCTATTGAGAATAGAAAGACACGCTTATTTCCTAGAAGATCTATTGCTGGCTATTTTTGAGGATAGAGGTCCCGAACTACGCTATTCCTATCGTAGAGTTGCCTTTCAACTTCTCGATGCTTTGAAAGCTAGGCTAGAAAATCTAGTTAGCAAATGTCATAGGTGTGGTGGTCTTGAAATAGGCTATGTAGAAGGTGGTATATGTCGCGTTTGTCAACGTTTAAAAGTAGACTCTAATGCCAAGATCTTTTAGAGTATAACCCTGCTTTCTTAGCGATTCACGAATACCAAATCTTATTGCCTCCTTATCAGCCGATATTGTACCCAATACACCCAATTGCTCCCACACAACATTGCCATCGAGGAACAGCTGTAGCCTGGGTACGGTGGTCACACCATATTTATCGCGTACTTCTTCTAGGCGGCTTACGTCTACGAGCAATATTGGTATTGATGGCTCTATGTTCAACTTTAAAGATTCAGCAAGTTCTCGGATATATGTTGAATGGCGTTCTCCCTCCCTATAGTACAAGGCAAGTACTACACGCTTCTTTTTCAACATACCTTCAAACTCTTGAATAGTTGAAGGTTTGAAGGGCATATACTCGTGTAACCCCCATGCAAGCTAGGGTGTTGGTACGCCTACCCCACTCTTTTCTCGCTTAATAGTCTCCTCATAAGCTCTTTCTCGTTCTTGGACAACCTTAACTCTATGTCATAGGGCTCACGTTTAGCTGAAGGAGGTTTAATTGTCTCGCCTACAAGTACGTATCCACGCTCTATAGCTTCTTCTACACTTGCTCTATCGTACATCTCAACGAATTCGCGTATTTTTTGCTCAAAATCAATGGCTTTTTTAATCTCGTTCTCATTGGCTTCATATCCGCAGACCATGCATACTAGGTCTGGCGTTAGAGCTCTAAATCCACAACGTGGACAGGGTATGGGTGTAGGATTACAATAGCGTTCCCAAGAAAGTCTAAGCTGGCCTATTAGATCATCTCTACCATACACTTTAAGCTGATTGTAAATACGCTGCACATGTCTACACAGAACAGGTCCTCCATAGAGAACTGCAAACTCAAGCTGTTCTTCAGTCATCTTCTCCTTTTTCTCGAGAAGATAGGCTGAAGCCATCATGTAAACTCTATCAGCTGTCGCCTTCAGCCTCGCTAGAATAGCTTCTTTAGATGGACGACTATAGCTTGATGCTATGCCTTCTATGATTGGTTTTAACATCTCTACATACTCTTGTCGTGTAAGGCCTAGAATGTCTAAACCTAGACTCGAGACAGCATCATCTATAACACTTTCCACAAGTCTCTCAACATTTATAGTAGTCCCTACAGTAGTCCCACGAGTACGCAAATAACTTCTACGAGTACTCCAACTAGTCCTACGTGTCACAGATGTTCGTCTACGCTTTACGGCAGACACACCCTTCACTTAACTCTTGCACTAACCCCCCAAAACCGGTTGCTCTAAAACCCTTACTAGCGGGTTAGAATGTAGAGGGTATAGCTGGGGGATGTGGTAGCTTGCCCCCCAAGACCTTGGCTAGGGGATGAAGAAATTACCGCGTCCCGAACCCCAATACTCGGAGAATGGTGTTGGATTTTGTGATTTATCGTGCACAATTCTTTTAGTGGTTTCGGCGGCTACCATTTTCAGCACTCCCATGAGGCTCAGCAGCGGTCAGAGCTCCACATTCTCCGTATAGTGTTTTGATATGATTAGCCTAAATAGCCTTTTTACTAGCATCCACCAACCGATTAACCAACCTGCTAGCGTTACTAGGCCAAGTAGGACTCTCAATATCGAGAGTGCTAAGCGGCCTTCCACCTCTATCGTCTTTACAGCTTGGCCTAGCGTGTAGAATACAGCGAGTATTCCAATCCAGCCTACTAGGATAAGGAGGAATGGCCATACAATAGATTTTAGAATCTTTTTGGGGCTCAGCATGCTCGTGCTTCTACATTTTCGAACCATATTCTGCTGGTCGTCCATCATCATAGCCAGCTAGACACTTTATACGTGCAGTCGGAAATAGGCTTAGAGGTGGTGCACCAGTTTGTCACATCGAACTCCCCAGCATATACGTGTAAAGCCAGAAGATGTAGCTGATAGAGCAGTTGTTGTTGGTGATCCAGCACGTGCCAAGTTTATAGCTGACAATCTGTTGGAGGATGTAAAACTTGTTAATGAGGAGAGAGGCTATCATGTGTACACAGGCTACTATAAAGGTCAGAGAATAACAGTTGCTGTACACGGAATAGGCGGACCATCAGCCGCAATATTATTTGAAGAATTGCATATGTTAGGCGTAAAAATAATGGTTAGACTTGGCACTTGTGGAGGCATGATACCAGAACTAGATATCGGAGATTTTGTTGTCGCAACAGGTGCAGCCTACAATTGTGGTGGTACCATAGGAGCCTACGTGCCTGAAAGCTGTATGGTATCATCCCCAACACCAGATCTCACAGTAGAACTTTACAAGAATGCGAAAAAGCAAACAGAACGTGTTTTTGCCGGACCTGTATTTAGCAGTGATGCATTCTACGCAGAAGACCCAGAATTTGCAAAGCGATGGGCATTACGTGGAGTAATAGCTGTTGAAATGGAGGCTGCAACCCTCTTCGCTCTAGGAACACTTAGAGGTTTTAGAACAGCTGCTCTTCTCGTAGTAGCCGACAACCTTGTAGTTCCTGGTAAGCAAGAGCTAAAACATCATGAAGAGCTGCAAGAATACGTGAACAAAGCCGCAAAAGCTGTGCTAGAAACTCTAGCAACTTACACACCAATTATCCCCCTCTATACTAGACGTTCATTCTAGGGCCGCTGAAGAAGCCTTGGACGAGGCGACAAGGTGAGCGAAGCTGTGGCCTCGGAGGCCCCCTTAACACACCTCCAATCTCTTCTAAGAACTCTACTCGACGATCCAGTGCAGACAGAAAGTGTTAAACAGAAAACATTGCTTGGCACTATCGAAAGTTGGAACATTATAACGGTCGCGTCAGACTCGTATAAGCTTACACTACACCTGTACCCTGATGGCCGCTTCCGTATAACGACAATTGTCCACTTAGAGGAAAAAGAACTCTTAAAAATACTAGAACAGTTCGAAGATCTAGGCTTCAATGTTGACATAGATGTAGATAGACTCATTGCAGTTAAAAACATGTGCACCGTCGACATCCAAATTGTACGCAAAGTGGCACAATTGTTGAGGGGGCTGAAAAAATAGGTTTCTACGAAGACCTTATAAGACAGTGTTTATGGTCTAATGAATGTCCATCAACGAGTTTATGCGTCCAAGATATTTTGGTGAAAGAGCTTTTATCCAACCCTAACACTCCAAATCTTCTCGATGTTGCAGGTATTGAGAAGCTAATAGTGGATAATTTGCCCATAGAGTGGGAATCTGCATGTGTAAACCTCATTTCACCATACAATTCACATACTACAATTATGTGTAGAAATAGTGGGGAAGAAGAGCCTATTCAAACTCTAATGCTACCAGTACTAGGTTATGCGAGGCCTTGGCTACCCGATCTACAACAACTGCTAAATGCACATTTGAACCTATCGCATGGACTTAGCATATCACCATACTTCTACGAGTATAGCGGACCTCTCATAGATGTTACAGCTGGTATACAAGGTTTTGCTCGCATAAAAGTTGGGCTAGAGTATAATGTTAATGCAAATGCTAATATCATGTTGAACGACTATTTCGAAGAAAAGGTGTTGGCCCCAAGAGTAGTCCTACTACTCCCATACTCTATTAGAAGCCTAAAGTTCTACGTTGCTGAAACTGGTAGATTCAAGTTTAGAATTTGCTGTATAAAAACCTCTAAAAGGTACGACTACACAATTGTTTGCTTAAGCGATGAAGGTTGTACATTAGAGGTTGAAGATGGTGTATCGGTTAGAGGACCACACTTACTCTTACGGGGGAAATGTAGCGGTGAAATGTTTAGAAGAGCTCTAATCCTACTCCTCTACTCAAAGCTAATTTCGATAGCTGGTGCTAGGAAGCCCGGTACTTGGCTCTCAATAAGTAGTCCTGGACTTATTGTTGCAGCAAGACTGGATGGAAGCGGGACTGTTGACATTGTGCTTTGGAATGTATCACTATCACCTCACACAATACGTCTTAAGCTCCGAGGCTATCGGATTGCCGAGGCTTTTGCAGGAGTTAAGAAGCTTGAACCTGTTGTGCCAAACTACGATGAAGTCTATATCACGTTTGAAGGTTTAGAGTTAAAGAGAGTTAGGTTAAAGGTTAGGAAACTACCACCTCTCCTAATGAGGCGTCTCAGTTGAGGCTAGAAGATGCGCTTGAACAAGGTGTTAATGCTGCAAAACAAGCGGAAAAATTCAAAACACTATTACACGACTTTATCTCAGCCAAGCTATGGCGAACACGATGTGGACTTTTAGAATTTGATAGAGAGGGTAAAAGGACTATCATTGTTGGGGATATCCATGGCGATCTCGACAGTCTTAGAAGTATAGTCAAGAGTGTTAAAGACAGTGACAGCATCCTAATTTTCCTAGGTGATTACATTGATAGAGGGCCTTCACAAGTTGAAGTCTTTGCAGGTCTTCTAAATCTCGCTCTTCGTTTCAGCGAAAACATAATACTTTTACGTGGCAATCACGAACCACCTATAGGATTAGAACCTTTTCCCCACGATTATCCATACGTATTGAGAGAACGTTTTGGCGGTCTTGCCGAAAAACTCTATGAGCTTAGCCGTGAAGCATTTAATAAGCTTGTGCTCTTTGCTATAGCTCGAGGAGAAGCTATCCTAGTACACGGTGGACCTCCCACCCATTTTGAGGAAATGGAAGTTGATGAAATGTTCAGCTGTACAGATAAGCTACCAAGAATGGATATTGTTGAGGAGATCTTGTGGAACGATCCATTTGAAAATGGCGGTAAATGGGCACCTTCACCTAGAGGTGCAGGAAAACTTTGGGGGCCCGAAATCACGCAAACAGCGTTGAAGAGGACAAAAACAAGGATTATCATAAGGGCTCACGAACCTTCATTTAAAGGATACAAATTTAACCATGGTGGTAAAGTATTGACCCTCTTTAGCTGTAAACTGCCAACCTACGGTAATCCACTTGCAGCATATCTAGATGTGCCTGGAGACGAAAAACTTTGGCTAGCATCACAGTACATCAAGACGTTTTAAAGAAACCGCTGACGAACTACACGACATATGCGACATAAATGGAATGATAGACTTTCCGACATATCATCGCTAATTAGTTTTTCAGCAAGTTCTACTAACACCTTCCTAATTTCTGCATCTTCTAACAGCTTGTCTACAAGTTCTCCTCCACGTCTTCTTAAGAGATAGTTTGAAATTGCTGCTGGTGTCATACCCAGTAGTTTTGCCACACGGTAAGCTGACAATCCATACTCGTTAACAAGCAGTATAGCTAGAGCTGCTCTTATGGCAGGTACTACGTGTTTAGAAGCGATTTCGCAAGGCGCTTGAAACCCTTCCCGAACCATCAAGCTTAGACCCTAATTGTAACGTATGTGAAAGTAGTTTATAAGCGTAGACGCAAGCACACTATGTCATTGTCTCCTCGATCTCCAGTCTAGGACAATTTTATGGTTAAAAGTCGGTGAGTAGCTGACTGCTAGTGGGTATAAGGCATGGTAGAGGAGGTCATACGCGTTGAAATTGACAGAGAAACTCGAGAAGCTATTAGAGAGGCCTTGCAGGATATGAGAGACCCCGTAGACATTCACGTATTCATAGATGATGATTGTATCACATGCAAAGAAACTCTCAAACTTGTTAAAGTTCTTAAAGAAGAAGCACCTAACAATCTTATAAGAGTCCACCTACACCATCGCCAAATAGATGAAGAAGTCTTTAGGAAACATGGTGTTGAAAGAGTGCCATCACTCACTCTACTCGATGGCGTCATAAAGTATGTTGGTACTCCAGCAGGCGAAGAGATAAGAGGGCTTATTGAAACGATAATTCGTATCTCTCAAAAGGATAGTGGTCTTGACGATACCACTATAGCCAAAATCAAAGATTTGAGAGAAGGTGTGCACGTTGAAGTTATAGTGACACCACAATGCCCCTACTGTCCTTACGCATCACTGCTTGTAAACATGTTTGCTTTTGAAGCATGGCGTGCTGGCAATAGAACTTTCATTGCCGAGACCGTAGAAGCATTTGAAAATCCAGATATTGCTGACCGCTATAACGTGACTAATGTACCAGCAATAGCTGTTAATGGCATTCTAATCTTTGTTGGAGTGCCATATGAAGAAGATCTTGTAGAACGTATCTATGATGTTGTAAAGAGGGGGAGAAGGGTCGACGTAGAAGTTACAAAAGGTTCTCCCTTACGCTAGTAGCGGTCAGCCAAATGCCTTCTCTTCACCCTTTTCTACGTCTGCGACGGGAGTACTCATCACCGATGTTTTTCGAGTAATTCGCTAATTTTCTTCTTTACTATCTCTGCCACTACACGACCCTCAATTTTACCCCGCAATACTGGCATTACACGTCCCATTACTTTGCTAAGTGCCGCCATCCCCCTACTCATAATCTCTTCTTTAAGCGCTTCTACAGCTTCTTCTACAAGCTTCTCAACTTCTTCTAGCGATATAGCGCCTATACCTAATGCTTTAATAGCTTCTTCAACGTTTTTAGTCGGGTTCTTAGCTAGGAACTCAAGTACTTGAGGCACTACGTCTTTTGTTATCTTACGCTGTGCAAGTGCTCTTACTACATCTTCTATGTGGTTTTCACTGAGATTTTCTACAGGTACTCCTTCGCGTTCCAAGTTGCGTAATATGTTGATGAATATGCTTGCAATGTATGTTGGTGCTACCTTATCACCATACTTCTCAGCTAGATATTCGTAGAAGTCTAGATGTACGTGTCTGAGAAGTTGCTGTGCAAGTTGCTCGCTTAATCCATACTTGGTTTTAAGCTCTTTTAGTTTTACAAGTGGGTGTACTGGTTTTAGCTTATTTGCCTCGGCTAAGATGTCGTCTGTAATCTCTACAGGCGGTATATCTGTCTCTGGATACATTCGCGCAGCACCTGGTTGTGGTCTCATAAACTTTGTTGTACCATCTGGGAGAGCTGCACGTGTCTCTTTAGGTATGCCTATTATAGCCATCTTAGCCCGCTCTATAACCGCTTCTAGAGCTTTCCTAGCAGCCTTAGGCTCATCAGCAACTATCACTACTGCATCAACACCTTTCCTAGCACCTACTACTTCAAAAACCTTTGACAGCTCTTCTTCACTAATACCGTATCCTGGCAGTTCATCGCTATGGAATATTCCTCCAACACCACCCCAAAATCTTGCATAGTCTGCAAGCTCTGTTCCAAACCTCCTGCCAGGTTGTACTTCAACACCTAATAGTCCATGAAAACCTGGAAGTTTTACAGCATAAACTCTACCTCCTCTACTTAATGCACGCTTGATTATCCTACACTTTGTGTTCTTGAAGATCTCTGTAACATCAACAATCTTTGATTCACGTTCAACATCCTGAGGACTTATTCCACGCTTTCTAAGCTCCTCTCTTATTTCCAGTAAACGTGCTTGCCTAATAGCTTCATATAACACGACTTTTGGTAGTAGATCAAGTCTTTGTACTCCCTTTATTTCGGTTTTTACACCTCCTTTGATAGACACGTTCAAGTCCTGACGTATCGTCCCTATACCTCGCTTGACCTTGCCTGTCAACCTCATCAACTGCCCTATTATGAATGCTGTTTCGTAGGCTTCCTCCGGTGTTTCAATGTCAGGAGCAGTTGATATTTCGATTAATGGGACCCCCATACGGTCAAGCAGGAATCTAACACTATTTCCTCTCTCATCAACTTTTCTTGCTGCATCTTCTTCGATGGCTATTGTTTGTATTCTCACTTTTTTACCGCTTGGCAGCTCAATGTATCCGCCTAAAGCTATGATGGCTGTACGTTGAAAACCTGTTGTGTTTGACCCATCTATCACTATTTTCCTCATAACATGGACTTCGTCGACAGGCTTAGCATTTAGTGCAAGAGCTATTGAAAGCCCAATTACCAGTGCATCTCTATTTAGGCTGTGAGGAGGCTCTTCATCAGCTTCAACAAGACATGAACATTCATCTGGCGCATAGTATTCGTAAACTCTGCCCTTCCTCCACTCAAAGAGAGCTGCAATATCTACTTCGCCAAGCTCGCTTCGCGTTGGTCTAAGTCTTCGAGCAAAAGCGGGTTTCTCGGGAGGCTGTTCTACAAGTTTTGTAGGACAACTGCAGAATAGCTTATGCTTAGTATCTAGTTGTTGGTGTATCTCAAGACCTACTCTTAGTCCTAGCTTTCGTGGATCATATTTTGTGACATCCAGTTTAGCCTCAACCATGATTCCACCTTGGATACACGTCTAGGGTGTGACGTGCTGCAATCTCACCAACAAGATTTGTTCGCATTATCTTCTTCACCTCATTAATATCATCAAATTGTTTTAAAGCCCAAGCTAGTTTCACAAAAGCTGTCTCAGGTAGCATGTCCTCGCCTGGCACCACACCAGCAGCCAGCAACTTCCTACCAGTGGTGTATACATTCATGTTCACACGCCCAAAGAGACACTGGCTCGTCATGACAACAACTACTCCTTCCTCAACAGCTCTTCTAATACTTGGTATCAACCATTCACCTACATGCCCTAACCCAGTACCCTCTAAAACTATGCCACGGTAACCTCTATCCACCAAGAAGTCTATTATTTCACTATCCATGCCGGGATAGTATTTGACTAGTGCAACTTTTCTCTCAAAACCATTCTTTACCACAAGCTCTTGTTCTCTTCTCTTTCTCAACGGCTTCAACAAAACCTCTATCCTGTTCTGAGCTGGCCATATCTTAGCCAGTGGTAGGCTGTTTATAGATTGAAATGCATCACGCCTGCTTGTATGCATCTTCCTAACTCTCACACCTCTATGAGCAAGCGCGTAACTATCACTTGGCTCACCATGCATTACAACAACTACTTCTGCAAATGGTGCTTTAGCAGCTGTAAGAACTGCTGCATGTAGATTAAAGGCTGCATCACTGCTAGGTCTGTCACTACTTCTCTGAGCACCCACAAGCACAATGGGTACCGGCAGTCCTTGAAAAGCAAATGCAAGAGCTGCTGCTGTATAAGCCATAGTGTCAGTACCATGTGCAACAACTACGCCATCAAATCCCTCTTGTATGTACTTGGCAACGCTATCAACTATCTTCTCCCACATCTCGGGACGCATATTCTCGCTAAGAATGTTGAAAAGAACTTCACTCTCAATCTCAGCTATAAATCCTATCTCGGGAACCGCTTCAAGCAACTCTTTAGCGCTAAATGCCGGTTTCACCGCACCAGTCTCATACTCTATTCTACTCGCAATCGTACCTCCAGTACCCACTATAACGACGCGAGGTTTAGGGCCAGAAGGCGGTTTTTCCTCGATCAACGGTATAACAGCTGGTGCACCAGCAGCTGCCTCTCTCAATATCTGTTCACGTGTCTTCAACACCTCTACAACTGTTTTATCATCGACTCTAACTCCAATATTATAGCCGTTGGAAAGTTTAATGACTATTATTGGCTTCGAGAACGCCATATACCTAGGCATTAGGATGCCCTCATACACACTACCATCGCTTTTCACAATCCTTACAAGATCGCCAATCTTAGCACCAGCTTTCTCAAGAAGCTTCCTAGCCAACCCCTGATATCCACTTAAAACGTCCTCAACTGACAAGAATCATTCAACCAGGTAGTCGAAAGATCAGAAAACGGAAAATAAGGTTGACGAAATACAAAAACAAGGTTTTGATTGTGTTATGCAAGTACAGGCTGCACAGTTTGCTCTTGAAGCCTCTTTAGATATCTCAAATACTCCTTCCTATTCCTAACACGTGGACATGGATTGTCCTTTGGCTTGGGTGGTATCTTTGGAGTCTGCTTTCTAACTTTACCAGCCTTCGTTAGTGAGCCGTGGCTTGGCATAGAGTGCCACCCTTTACGTTACCCTCAAATAACCCTATATTAGCATTGCTTTAACCGCCTAGTAACATGTAGAGCTCAGTGTAGCTAGCTAGCGCCTTACACAAAATCACTACATCGGGATAACCATCTATTAGCTGCCGCAGTAGAATTTGTGGCGGGATATCACGCCACGAGAAAAGTTTTAGGAGGAGGGTGAGACCTCTCTCACTACATACATTGAGTTGTGAGAACGGGCTTGTAGCTAGAAAAACGCGTTTGAATTTATACATTGATTTATAGCTTTCAAGTTACTCTTTTCTCTCCAAGACAATCTCGATAGTGCTGACTCTGGTTTGGCGGCCGTCAGGATTCTGTATTACTTGGCTATCAATCTTGATGTCCTTGATGTCAACCTTGCCTGGTAGGAAGCGCTTTCTGACAATCTCAACTGTGTCAACAGCCTTGCTAATTGCACGACCACGAGCCTTTACTACGACCTCTTTGACACCCTGGTTTAGTAACGTTAAGGTTGCTAGAACATAGTTCATTACTGGCTTTTTACCTACTAGGACTACATTGCTTGGAGTTGCAGATGGCTGAGCTGGAGCCGACATTTCCACGCTCACCCCTCGCTTCCTCTAGCTAGTTCATCTTGCCAAGTTGGTGGTGCTTGTATTTATATGTTGCTTTCTTCGAGTTCTTTTTGCACTCGAGGCAGCCATTCTATTAGAAGCATAGGAGTTACACGGCCAACATTCTTGACAACACGCTCTCCAGCTAATCCATTGACAAAGGCTGCTAGTGCTGCTGCATAGAATGGGTTTGCGCCACGAGCTAGAAAAGCTGCCACTAAACCTGCTAGAACATCGCCAGTTCCACCAACAGTCATTTGAGCGGTTCCAGTTCTATTGAGTTTTATTTTGCCGTTTGGCGACGCTATTACATCTATAGCGCCTTTAAGCAGTACAACACTGTTAGTCTTCTTTGCAGCTTCTTTAGACGCTTCTATTCGCTGTTCCAATGTGTCTGCTATTTCACGTCCTAGCAACCTTTTCAATTCTCCTAGATGCGGTGTTAAAATGACATTGTATCTTCTGCCAACTTCTTGTAAATGCCCTAGACATTGCGCACTAGAGTAAAGCGCATCTGCATCAACAACAATCCCTAGAAGCGACACATGTTCCAAATGTGTAAGCTTTTCGTAGAGTTTGCAAAAGAAGTTGATGGTTTCTTCACATCTACCAGCACCGGGACCCAAAACTAGTACATGCACACGCCTTGAGACAATTTCACTAACTAATCTCTCCACGTGAGCTTCTACAAGTCTTTCACCGTGAAGTTTTATTGGGATTATCTCTGGACTAATAATGCTCGATAATACCGGTGCTGGAGCTGCAAGATAGACGAGATCTACACCTCCATACAGACTTGATAAAGCTGCAAGCCATGGAGCACCAACAAATTCTGATGAACCACCTATGACCATTACTCTACCGTGAACACCCTTATGCGCTCTTTCTCTGTAGCGTGGCAAGAACACACGATAGTCTCCAGGTCCTACGTATAGTTTGGCTGCACGAGGGATACCTATGGGCGCTACAACAATTTTACCACTAAATGTTTGTGCATGTCTACTAAGCAAACCTTTTTTCACACAATCCATGCACACTGTAACATCAGCTTTAAAAGCATTATCAGCTTCCCCTGTATCAGCGTCAACGCCACTTGGCACATCAATTGCTACTCTAAGTTTTGCTTTTATTTTGTTGAGCTTCTCTATAATCGTGCGATAAGGTTCTCGAAGAGGTGGTTTAAATCCTGTACCTAGAAGTGCGTCTATTAGTACGTCTGTTTTCTCTGGCACACTGTCCAGCCAACGATTATAGTCTTCAACCACTGGAACACCTATGTTGAGAAGCACCTCTAAATTCTCTTTAGCGTCTGGATGCTGCACATTCTCTCTCCTATAGACTAAAAACACCTTCACTGTATAGCCAAGCGAATCGAGATGTCTAGCTGCAACAAAACCGTCTCCCGCCTTACCCCCTACACCTGCAAAAACTAGTACCTCAGCTGGTGGTTTTACATGCTCGAATACTGTGCGTGCTACAGCACTACCAGCATTCTCCATCAAAAGCCTTGTTGGAACACCAAACCAAACGCTGTTTTGCTCCCAAGCCCTAATTTCCTGTGTACTACAAACACTCATGTTGCACCACCACATGGTTTTAACGCGTAAAACACTAAAGCGGGGCTTTCAGGTAGCGAGGCTGATTCCACAATTTTAAAGCCAGCATCTAGGAGGTTACGGTATACCATCTCTTTACCACGTCTAGCTCTTCCAGCAAAAATGCTTAAAGTTCCACAAGGCTTAAGCACACGGTATAACTCAGATAGAAAGGGTTTCGCATAGATGTTAGGATTTCTAAGTGGATTCGGACCACCATCATGTATTACATGGTCAAAGAAGTTGTTTGGCAACTTCTTAACAACCTCTACCGCATCTCCCCACACAATAAACGTTGTTGTCTCCCACAAACTCTTCCAATAAACATCTACTGGGTTGCGATACAAGGCGATAGCAAGAATCTCCAAAGATACGTCTATCGTGACAAATACTTCCGGCTTTGTATAGTAGTAGGCGACATAGCAAGTTCTCCCCAAACCCGTGCCTATTTCGAGTATCCTCTTACTCCTACTAACAGCCTCTGGCCATGCTATCACCGTACCAGCAAGAGTCATTGATATTGGATTAAGAGGTTCTTCACGCTTATACCCTAGCCCTCCTGTAACCCTATCAACAAGCTCGACGAGTTCGCTTGTACTCATAAACGCAATCTTTTCAACATACACACTATACGCTAGTCTTCGTGACAGAACATCGGCTTTGTACATGTCTTCTCTGCCGATGAGGTCTAAAACACGCTGTTTAGCTTCTGGTGTTACTAGCTGCATTCCCCCTTAGCACCAACTTGCAAGGTAATAAACTAGACGGGATATAGTAGTCATGGTAAAACTGCAGAGGTTGATAGCAGTATACCAACAATTATGCCCAAATTGTGGAGGAGACATAGATGAAGACCGGCTAGAACAAAAACTTCCTTGCAGAAAATGTTTGGCTGATCCACTAGATCATATACGCGGTGGAAAGAAGGTTGTAGGAGAACTTCTCAGGAGAGTTGGAAAGCTTAAAGGCTATAGACTAATCTACGAACTTGAAACCAAGCTTGAGGAGTTCCAACAGTTCTTCAAAAATGTTACAGGTAACAATTTATGGCCTGCACAGCGCTTGTGGGCTAAAAGGCTATTGCAAGGTGAAAGTTTTGCTATTGTTGCACCTACAGGGGTAGGGAAAACAACGCTACTTGAAGTTTATGCTCTTTGGCTAGCAGGTTCACATCTTCGCACATACTATGTTGTGCCAACCCAGAATCTTGTAGAGCAGGTCTACAACAAACTTTTGATGTTGGCAAAGAGGGCGAACTATGACCTCAAAATCGTCGCATACATTTCATCTAGGAGGACAGATAAGCATAAGGTCATGGAAGCAATCAATAACGCAGATTACAACATCCTAATAACGACTTCACAGTTTATGTTGAAATACTATAAGTTGATAGCTTCAACTTCGCCAGAACTAGTAGTTGTAGATGATGTAGATGCTGTGCTAAGAAGCCCTAAATCGGTTGTAAAAACGTTGACCATCGTAGGTTTTACCGAAGAAGCTGTAAAACTTGCAATAGACATTGAAAGATTGAGAATAGATGCACTAGCAGCTCTAGCAAAGGGTAGGAAAAAGCAGGCAGAGAAAATCTATGAGAGGATAGTAGAGCTTGAAACAAAGCTTGCAGACGAGCTGTTAAAGTCCTCACCGGGCCAACTAATCATTGCATCAGCCACTGGTAGAGCATATGGTGTGCATAGCAAAGCCTTCAACCGCCTTCTAGGATTTGATGTAGGCCGCATGATAGACACGATAAGAGATGTTGCAAACTTCTACGAGGTAGCCGAAAACCCGGTAGAAAAAACGATAGAGCTAGCACAAAGACTTGGTAAAGGCGGTATAATATTTGTATCCAAGAGCTTCGGAGATGATGCCATAGACATACTTCTATCCTCATTAGACGGTGTTGGGCTTAAAGTGAAGCTAGCTAGAACACCTTCCGATCTCAAAAAGTTTGCAAGAGGAGAACTCGATATTCTAGTAGGCAAAGCATCCTACTATGGTACGCTAGTACGGGGAGTTGACCTTCCCGAAAGGATAAAGTATGCTATATTTGTTGGAGTACCCGTACATCTACAAACTCTAGAGAAAGCGCTTTACAAACCACAGCGACTCATAGCTACTGCATTTAAGCTATTCGAAGAAGACAACATTAAAGATCTTGTTAAGATGGTATCAAAGTTAACTCCATCAGAGCTAAGATTGGTTGAAAAATTGGTTAAGGATAGAAGTATATGTACGGATTCTAGCAACAAGACCAAGCTATGCGAGGTTGCAGAGAAACTTCTTGAACTACATAGCGAGGTTATAGCAACGATATATCGGCTAAAGCCCAGTGTACTAGTCTTAGAAGACGGTGCTATAGTCAGAAGACCTAAAGGCTATTACTATCTAGTTCCAGACGCAGCTACATATGTACAAGCTAGTGGGAGAACGAGCAGGCTATTGAACGGGTATATGACCCACGGGATATCAATTGTAATAGAGCAGCTTGAAGAGCTTGTTAGACTATTAGAGAGAAAGATAAGAAGGTACATTGTAGGTGAAAGCTCGATATTCAAGAGACTTGCAATCGAAAGACTTGATAGAGAGTTGGAGAAAGCAGAGTTAACACGTAGCAAGCCTAGCACATATGGTAAAAAGTTCAAGATAGAAACATGTCTAATAGTGGTTGAATCACCCACTAAAGCTAGAACTATAGCATACTTTTTCGGCAAACCTGCAAAACGGAAAATTGGTCCATTAACAGTATATGAAACCTCCTTCTACAACCCACATAACAATACACTCTACATAGCCTCTATAGCTGCAACAAGAGGTCATTTGTTCGACCTCACTATCGAAAATATTGGAGTTTACGGAGTAGTCGTGGACAAACATAGAATTGCACCCATATACTCACCGATTAAACGCTGTCTCCAATGTGAACGCCAGTTTGCATCAAAAGACCTTAAATGTCCATACTGTGGCTCGGACAACATAGAAGATAAGGTTGGCATTGTAAATGCGCTGAGAAAACTAGCGCTTGAAACAGGCGTTGTGTACATCGCTACAGATCCTGATACTGAAGGTGAGAAGATAGCTTGGGATGTCTACCTAGCACTTAACGCTTATGCCGAGAAACTCCTTAGGATAGAGCTACACGAGATAACGCCATCAGAACTACTTAAAGCACTTGCAAACCCAAGAAAGTTGAATAAGAGGCTTGTAGAGGCACAAATAGTACGCCGAATAGAAGATCGATGGATAGGCTTCACCCTCAGCAAACATCTACAGTCAACATACGAGATGGAGTGGCTTGGAGCTGGAAGAGTGCAAACTCCCGTACTAGGCTGGATAGTTAAACGCTACGAGGAGTGGAAAAAGCAGCGACGCTATGTTGTTAAACTAAAGTTAACAGATACAACATCTGTCACAGTCTACTTTGAAGACAGAGATGAGGCAAAAAGCTTTGCAGAAAAAGCGGCTAAAGAGGTGATATTAACACCGATTACTAGACGAGTTGAAGAAGTAAAACCATTACCTCCTTACACCACTGACACACTACTCTACGATGCTTCACGCTACCTCAATCTATCGGCTGAAGAAGCAATGAAAATAGCTCAAGACCTCTTCGAAATGGGTTTGATAACTTACCATCGCACAGATTCGATATACGTTTCAAACGCAGGTATTGGAATAGCTGTAGAATACCTCAACAAGAAGAAGCTAGGCTCGCAACTAGCCCCTCGTCATTGGGGAGAGCCAGGTACGCACGAAGCAATCCGACCAACAAAACCACTTGATGTGGAAGAGCTTAGGAGAGCCATTGCCGTAGGCGAAATACCTGTCACAAAACGATTAACAGAAAAACATTACAAACTCTATAAGCTAATCTTCGGAAGATTCATAGCCAGCCAGATGAAGCCAACCAAGTTAACAGCCATAAAGGTTCTAGTACGTGTACCTGGAGCAAAAGACGTTGAAACAACAGTATATGTTGGCGAGACAAAGAATACACTACTAGAGTTCTACCCCATAGTCAAAGTCGATAACAAATTAGATCTAAGCACCCCCACCAAAATCAAACCCGTACAAGTGACAATGTATAGAGCTTCTTTGGTCAAACTGTACACTGCTGGAGAAATAGTTGCGAAGATGAAGAGTGAAGGTATAGGTAGACCAAGTACCTATGCTCGCACAATAAATGTTCTTAGAAGACATGGATACATTGTAGAAAGTAAGCGCAAGAAATATCTCGTACCAACAAAACTAGGTATAAATATTTACACGTACTTGACAACACACTACAACGAGCTTGTAAGCACACAAAGAACCCGGCAACTCTATGAGAAAATGGAGCGTGTTGAGAAAGGCGAGATAGAACCAGAACACCTCATACTAGAATTGTTAGAAGAACTATCATCATACCAATTGCTAGCACAAGAAGTACCTTCAACACTACTAGACAAAAGACATGCAATGGTATAACCAATGGAAGCATCAAAGTGTTCTTCTAACCTTAATCTCTATGTATGGTATTATACGATTGCCCAGGACTTCGCTATCAATGGTGACTGAGACTAGCTCCAACGAATCACTAAGTCTATCTTTTAGCGCATTATATACGTCTACCGCTTTCCCAATATTTGCCCCTTTACCCTTTATCACAATTTCATCATGCCCCTCATTGAACAATAGAATGGCTGCCAGCACATAATCATTGACGCTCTTCTTGCCAACGATTATTACGTTCTCGCCAGCACTCATGCTGTTCACCTCTTGCAATGCATATTTTCTTGCCCATTTAAACTATACTCCAGCTCTACATATTTGGACTAGTTCCCTAACACTGATACAATATTCTCAAAGCATTTTTTGGCTTTTTCATATGCATCCATAATGTTGTCGGCTGGGTAATTGTAGCTGCAGAGAACTGGCGGTATTTGCGATGGTAATGTAGGTTGTGTCAAAGGAGGTCTACAGTATTTGAGTAGTAACTCTCTACCCTTAACCTCCACATAGCTACAACCTGTTTCACATTTCAACATCAACAATTTCACTTTGCCAATATCCTCATAGCCTATTACGATCTCCTTCCTATCCTTGACCAACTTCTTAACATCAATTTTGCGACGTATACTCGCTTTGAACTCGAAAGAAGCGCTTCTTGCATAACTACGTACTATCTCGAGAACATAGGGCAATTCATAGGTTGGAATTCTAACTATAACTCGACGTTGTTCTTCATCTCTAGCAACTATATCTATACTTCTTGACTTTAGCTTAACCAGTATGCTTGCAAGCGATTCTTTCTCGGTAAGACTGATTATTGCCACTATGTACATGTAGTATCTCAAAAGAGGCTCCCTCAGTCGGGGATAACTTCCTCAACGATTTTCGGCTCGAGAGCTCTCATCATCGTATAAAACTGTAAGTTGGAGGCTCCGAAACACGGACCATCATCATACATCAGATATGCCGTGGCCACTTCATCGCCATTTCTAGAAACTATTGCCACCCACTTATATTGGGTTGTTAAGCTGTAGTTTTTGCATGAATGTTACAGCATTCAATAGTATGTATGGTAGTATTGAACGAGGAACATAGTAGTATTTTACTGATGTTTCATCATAGCTTGTTAGCGGAATCACTTTAACCTCATATATCTCGTCGAATGGTACTTTCGATATTATAGTTTGTGGGTTTTCCATGAGATCACGTGGACTAAATGTTATGTGTACCAATACGCCATTCTTCGATTTCAGAAACGCCATGTATAGTCCATCTTTCATTGGCGGTGTAAAGGATGAGCTAAATTCTTCAGACTCTACTATAGTTCTTGCATCTTCTACCAAAGCCCATCTCCACTCGCCTACATCCACGTCTATGAACTGGAATACTCTAATACTTGATTCAGGTTTTCTCATCTCCTTAAGCTTATTTTCAACAACTTTATCGGGTAGACCTATAGCATCAGCAAGCTCTTCAACTGTAAATGCTATACCTTTCAACGCTTCTGCTATAAGTATTTCAACATTAAGATTCCACAACCTCTCCATAGGCTCTGACAGAATGTCTAGCGTATAGAACAGCGCTTTTCCACGGTTAATCTTGATTTTTACTTCGCCATTCCTTATCTTTCTAAGTAGTTCTAGTGCCATATCGACGTTGAAATACTCTCTAAGCACTTGCTGTACAACACCTTCAAACACAACACCATCTTCAGGTCCTAACTTCTTTATCACACCAAACAATAATTGTAATTGTTTGCTTGATTTGGCGAAATAGCTTGTTCTAGGTATAACTGTTTTAAGTCTAGCAATAAGCTCGTTCTCATCCAGCGCTAGCAGATCTTGTAACGGGTCGTAGCCTTCTGGACTCTTAATGCTAAAGCCCATCATGCCAATACGCACATAGCTTGATACATCGTACTTAGAGGCTTCAGCCAATAGTGCATAGGCTAACGTTCTCACTGTTTTCCTATCAGCAGGCACTATGAATACTGTCTCATCGCCCATTAGATCAACAACTATCAAGTTCTTCTCTGGTATTAGTGTGGCATACTTCTTCACCTCATCCCTTATACTTGCGAGCTTTTCTCGCGCTTCAGCCGTTAAATGGATGTTAGATGGTAGATTTAGTCTATCCGAAACTATTTCTTTGAGAATTGTGTACATTTCGTCTATTACCTCTGTCGAAACTTCTGGACCCTCACCACGCCAGAACGGTATAACAGGTGTTTGCTCTTGTGCTTCTCTAACGTAGACTATTTGTGTAACCTCATCTATTGCTGTTATAACCCACTTCTTACCGGCAAGCCTAATAACATTGCCAACACGAAGCGTCTTAAATACATATTCTGAGTCGAGTTCACCTACTACATCGCCTTTCTCGTTCTTCACAGTAAATGTGTCTCTTTCACCCATTGTTGTAAAGAATTCTGCAAATCCTTTTTCCCACCACTTCCTACCATTCTGTTGTACTTCAAAGCGCCATATTCGGAAGAAGCTTGGTCCAGGCACAACTATGTTGTCTGTTATCTTGACTATATTGCCTTCGACAAGCTTTGATAGAATCCTCTCATAGAGTTTTCTATCTAATCGTTTAAAGTAGTAGACACTCGAAAGAATATCATATATTTCGTCTATGCTATATGACTGGGTTAACGCCATACCAATAATGCTTCTTGCAACCATTTCTATTAGCCCATCACCCCAGATCTTTGGTTTTTCAACGACCCCACGTACAGCTAACCTTGCCTCGGCGAGAGCTTCTAGTAAATCGCTTTTACTAGCCGCTATTATTACACCTCGCGAAACACCTTCAATAGTATGTCCACTACGTCCTAAACGCTGAATGAGAGAAGCAACAGTGCCAGCAGGTCTGAATAGTATAACTTTCCTAACATGTCCTATGTCTATGCCTAATTCAAGCGTCTTCGTACATATTATTATGTCTAGTTTACCTTCTTTGGCCTTTCTCTCCACTTCTTCCTTAGCCTTAGCCGACATAGATGCATGGTGAACGGCAACACGATATTTACCTATCTTCTCTATACTCTCGTGTAGTTTTTCAGCAACATATTTTGAATTCACAAATACTAGTGTTAGTGGTTCAACATGTTCAACAATCTTTTTGCCTGCTTCATCCCAGAATTTATTACCTTCTTCAACAGGGACAACATCTATGACAAGTTCTAGACTTTTCCCTGAATCTACGCTGACAACGCGCAAAGGCCTTTTTGAACTACCTGTAAACGCTCTACCAACAAGAATTGGATCTCCAATTGTTGCGGAGAGGAGTATTAGTTGGAAATCGCCAGCAATCCTTCTAAGCCTTTCAAGGAGTACTGCTAGTTGGATACCGCGTCTAGTCGATACTATTTCATGTGCTTCATCAACTATAACCCATCTAACATTTTTGTAGTATTCTCTGAACTTGTAGGCCCAGTCTAAGTCTATTTCAAGACTTTCGGGTGTTGTAATGAGTATGTGTGGAACCTTGCGCAGTCTTTTTGTCCTTTCAGACCTTGGTACATCGCCATGCTTTCTAGCAACTCTAAATCCTAGTCTTTCTGCCCACCACCTTACACGCTCATATAGATCGTTTATGAGCGCTCTAAGAGGTGTAATATAAAGTAGTGTTATGGGTTTAGCCTCTCCTCCCAATTTCACCATTTCATCTAGGATAGGTAGTAGTGCAGCCTCTGTCTTACCGTACCCTGTTGGTGCAACTATTACAGTGTTATAGCCTTCTTTTATAACTGGTATTGCTTTAAGCTGTATATCAGTCAGTCTAGACCAACCCCTTTCCCTAAGCAGCCTATGTATAGCCTCTGACTCCAAAGTCTCCACGGTCTTAGCTAACATTCCCCAATACACCTCTTTACACTCGCTCTTCCTTTTAACACTTCAATTCGTACAATACACCATCTTTGCACTGACTAAACTCCTTATACACAGCTTTCTACGCAACCACTCCTTTATTAGGATAAGCGTCCATGAGTGAACGTGGCGTATAGTATGAAAGTCAAAAAGCATACCTGCATAGTGTGTGGTCGCACATTCCCAGAAGGTCAAGGAATAGTATTGCGAAGAGCCAACATCGAACTAACCTTCCACAGTAAAAGCTGTCTTACAAAATTCTTTAGACTATTCATCGAAAATTTAGACGAAGGCAGTTTTAAAAAAGCAGCTAAGGAGACTATAAAAAGTTTCGAGGAGCAGAGGAAGGCTAGAATGAAGACAAAAGTTATCTAGCTAAGTTGCCCCACACCTTTTATCCTGTCTAGAAACTCGCTTAGACGCATATCCTCTATAATCTTCATCGCCTTCTCTTTAGCCTCATCCAGCCCACTAGCACCAACGTTTATGACGATGTTAGTCCCTTTTATTCGAAATCTAAACCGTTTCTCTCCTAGCAATTCATATTCTTCTATTAGTTCAAGTTCAATATTTTTAACACTCACACTTGTGACCCACAAAGACAATATTATTAGCTAGGTTATTAACGTGACCTTCTAGGGCAACTCTCTTGGCACAAAGACTGTATGATGCAAGAAAACTCCGTAAGCTCGTGCAAGAAGTCTTGTGTAGCAATAAACAATTAACCTTTGATGATATATACAACATTATCTCGTCTAAATTGCATGATGAGGGGTTAGAAGCACCACCCAAGTATCATATTAGAGTTGTTCTTGCAGAATTGGTGCGTGAAGGGCGTGTGGCAAGATTGCCAAACTATGAGTCTTCAAAGATGGTGTTTGCTTGCATCTCTTCATAATATGGCTTTAGTATGTTGTAGGTTTCTCGCACATCTTGTGGTAGCACTTTTACACCGGCAATAATAGGCATAAAGTTGGCATCACCTACCCATCGTGGAACAACATGTATGTGCACATGCTCCTCAATACCCGCCCCAGCTACACGACCAAGATTAATGCCTATATTGAAACCGTCAGGATTTAACGCCTGTTTTATAATCTTTATACTAGCCTTTACCAACTGCATCATTTCTAGCAATTCATCACTGTTTAGATGCTCTATGCTAGGCACATGCTTATACGGTACAACCATGACATGACCAGTATTGTAGGGGTAAAGGTTCATTATAACGTAGCAATGTTTTCCTCTATAAAGTATTAGCGCTTCTTCGTCGCGCTTCCTCACAGCCTCGCAAAAGATACATTCTTGGCTCTTATCTTTCTTACCTGAAGACACTTCTCTCACATACTTGCTTCTCCAAGGTGCCCACAACACATCTAACCAATGCATAATGGTGTCACACCAAGTAGTTTTGATGTAAGTTCTACTAGAAGTTTGTCCCCTACCACCAACGCCATAATATATGCTGTTGTGATTAGCGGTATGGCCGGAAATCCATAAACAGCCCAAACTCTGTCAGCTAGACTTATACATCCACGTTCAACTGCACTTTTAACCTCTCTAATGATGTCCTCGTATTCCACATTTACGTTGATCATCAGATTACGTTTTCCACAAACTTTTATCGGAAACCACCACTTCCTCCTACCTTCAATCAACTCTTTAACGGGAATAGGTCTAGCAATAAAGGGGAATATTATTTTCTCATAGCCACGCAATAGATTTACTTCATCAAAGTATCTTGTGAGAACATATACGAGATTAGCTACAGCTATAACTGAGAACAAAAACACATAGTAAGATAAGGTTGTAAATGAGGGGGTAAAAACGCAAAACCTATCTCCTAAAAATGGTGATGAGACCATTACCACTATAAAAGCTAGCAAATCACCCAACCCTTTAAGCTTTGCGAGAACAAGTATGAGAAGAGGGGTTATCGCCAAAGCATTTTCGATAAGCGACAACATTAGCTTAAATCCGCCAGGTTTTGGGCCTATAAAAGCTGTAAGACTACAAATCACAATAGCTACTAGAAATGGCTGTACTGGCACCTCTCTACTTCTAACATCTTCAAATGACAAATACAATAGCGTCAATATTGCAACAATTTTACTGACATAATCTAGTGGATCATTTAGCATCAGAACCCCCGCATTAATAAAGGTTCAAACCACATTTTTTACTAGACTAGAGGTGATATTGTAATGACACGATGTATTAAACTTCCTTATAAGATTAGAAACGTTAATCAGTTTCGAAAGATTATAACTAGCTACGTTGAGCATAGGAATAAGACAATATGTTTTACCGTTGAACAACTTGTGCGTAAAATCTACCTCTGTAAAGCAGATTCACTAGAAATTGTTTGGCGCGATGTAGAAGTCTATGATAGGCTTAGTGGTTTAAACCAGAGGCTTAGACAACCTGGGTTAAAATTTGACAAAACCACTATATGGCTGAAGTGGAACGGCACAGTATTCGTTCTAGAAGCTTCTATGCTCCAAAAATTGGTTGAAATGGGTATCTGCGTTGAGAAAACTGCTGCTTAGTCTTCTGGATCTGCAATACCATAGTCAGTTATCACGAAAACAGTTTCACCTTCCGGTAGATGAGGTGCATCGACTATTCTTGCTATCCTCTTATTACCCCTGCTCTTCCTCAACTGCACTCTAACACCTGGTGCATGGTATAGGACAT
>DQUB01000020.1 GCA_015662475.1 Pyrodictium sp. | reverse complement strand
TGCTCAAAAACTTATTCGCTACATTCAAGGAACAACACCTCCATGGGGAGGATTTGTCCGATAAGCGTGTAGAAGCGTTGTTAGACTTTAGCGCACAGGTACTCTACGAAGTACTAAGGCGTCACTTGGGGTTCGATAAAGCCTTTCAATCAGCACTGCATTCTCCAAAGGCTGTTGCTACAAAGCATGTACCTCTTAGAATGCTCTACAAAGTCTCAAGAAGCGTTGTATCTGATTACTATCTGCTTCGCTATGCCGAGAACTACATTTATGGGAGAAGAGGGGGTAGTGCACGAAGGCTTGTCCGTCTATGGCTGCTTCTTAGAGCTAATGAAGAGTTCTTTGGCGCTCTTTGGGATCCCGTACGCAGATATCGTAAGAAGTTATTGAAGAGCTTACCCCGCAAAATTGAGAGCATAGACGAGCTGATGGAGAACATAGAGGATCCCATTGAACGCTTGGCTGTTGAACTTTCATATCCTCGTTGGTTTGTAGAGACACTTGTAAACAAACTTGGTATTGAGGAGGCGCGAGAGCTCCTTGAAGAGCTTAATGAGGAGAAGTGGTGGATTAGAGTAAACACGTTAAAAGCAGATATTGACGAGATAGCTGAAAAACTTTATGAGAAGGGTGTCGTAGTGCGAAGGGATAAAGATCTAGAATACATGTTAGAAGTTGTACACTATAGTGAGCCTTTGCACCATCTCGATGAAATGTGGCGTGGCGAAATAGTTTTTCAGGATAAGGCGTCAGCAATGGTTGTAGAAGCCCTGCAACCATCGGAGAACGATAGAATATTAGACCTCACAGCAGCACCAGGCATTAAAGCTAGCCTAGTTATGCAATTGACTAAAAACAGGGCAAGACTTGTTCTAGTCGATGTATCGTGGGAACGCGTACGCAGAATGGTGCGTCTACTCAGACTATATGGTGTTGACATGTCACGAGTGGAAATTGTTGTTGCTGACTCAAGAGAGTGGAGACCGAGAACCACTTTCGATAAAACCTTGTTGGACGCACCTTGCACCAGCAGTGGCACGATTGGAAAAGACCCTGCAGTTAAAATACACCTTGAGGACAAATCCTGGGTTACAAGATTCCCTCAACTTCAACGTGATCTGCTAAGAGCGGCTTTACTAGCTGACACAAACACAATAGTATATGCAACCTGTAGTCTGCTACCTTCAGAAGGCGAAGAACACTTCAAAGACCTTGAGCACATGCTCCAAGAACCCCCAATACCGGGCTCGCCAGGCTATCCAAACTATACCATCTCACGGCTCGTGAGAAGGTTCTTCCCACACAAACACTCAACACAAGGATTCTTCATTGCAAGCTTAGCAAAGAACACCTCTTAGCCTAAAGTTGTAAGAAAACCCATAAAACGATGCAAAGCAACGGCAAACAGCCTAGAGGTCAAAGCCCCAATAACGCTGCCGAGAGCTGACAAGCCCAACATTCTCCTTATTCGCCATCACGGGCTCAGTTACAGAGAAGGCTGTCTCAGCACCCGCTTCCTCGATGCAAACCCCATAGCTTGTACTAGGCTTTAGAGAATTCCTACAAAAAAGATGTTGATTTCTCCTAGGACATTGCCTTCCATGCGTTGTTGTCTAGAGTGCTAAGATGAAAGCACCAAGCACAATAAGGAATACCGATAACATATCTATTAACGTTGGCTGTGTTTGGCCAAAGAGCTTAACAATATAGGTGTAAAGTAGAAAGCTTGGTTGTGTTGCTACATATACTAGTTTTGCTGATAGCATGAACACGCCAAAAGATATCATCGTATGGGCATACTGTCTTATGACACGAGGGCTGTAGATAGGTTCACTAGACGTAACAGCTTGCAACTCTGCATAAGCCTTAATGAAGTTCAACATTGGTGTCAATAATGTAACAGCAATAATAAGACCTACTACGATAACTGCCTCTAGTACTAGTTCTCTACAGCTTACCATGTCACACACCAGATTCTAGACGTGTAGCCCTCATAGAGAACAAAATAGGTTTTGTTTAAAATCCTCTAAAGATACTACATAACATTTTATACCGCGAATTTAGCCAAGGACTTCTTGGGTGTGTTGATACAGCCGAGGCCGACGCTAAGGGTGAGGAGCAACACCTAGGCTGAACCCTCCAATGCCACTATAATCTTTTTCACCTTCAATGGTTTACACTTATATTACCTGTAAATAGAAGATAAAAATGCGAATATTATAGATGTTACAGCGTGTTATTCTTAACTTTGATTCTGTTGCTTCTCTTTCTGCTCACCTACATTACCCTTTTGCTGCTGTTCTCGAAGCTCAGCTTCAAGCTTTTTTAGCTCTTCTTCAATTTCTTTTTCTATCTCTTCTATGGGTTTAGGCGGTGGTGTTG
>DQUB01000104.1 GCA_015662475.1 Pyrodictium sp. | reverse complement strand
TCATGGAGTTTGTGGGGTGTGTGGGTATGCCTTGTGAGAAGCCTGTTAAAGTTCGTGATCCAACTACGGGTAAGGAGGTTGAGCTAGTCCCCATAAAGGTTTGGGTTTTAGCTCCAAAGGGTAGGAAGGGTGTGAAGATAGGCCTATTCAAAAGCCCAGAAACAGGCAAATACTTTAGAGCAAAAGTACCAGACGACTACCCAACCTGCGGCTAAACACAACACCCAAACACAAACAAGATTCCCAACTTCTTTTTTAAATCCATTTTTGCTTCGCTTCACCTCTCCCCACTATTCTCTATCATTGTAGCGTTTTGTTGTACAGTAGACATCTTCTGATGTTCCTTTACAGTTAGCAGGTATGTTTGGAGTGTTACTAGGCTGTCGGCCTAAGGTTTGGCTGTATCAAGATTTGAAGCACGTGTATAGGGAGGTTTATGGCTGAAGCTGTTGTCTCCAATTGTTGTGATGTTACGGAGATAGGCAAATACGTTGTTGCAGATAGAGTGCGAAGATGTGTAGGTGTATCGACGTTTGCTGCTGTATCTCTAGTACCTTATGTCACTGGCATTGGTGTTGCTATTGCGGTTGATTTGCCTGTTAACGTAGAAGTTTGCCAGTATGTTACAGGAAACATAGAATATTCTTTTGACGGGATAGGACTTAGCTGGTCAAGCCCTGGTGTTAGAGAAGCTTGTGAAAGAGCAGCCTACAAGTACCTACTAGAAGGCGTTGTTTTTGTACACGATATTACAAGCTATATTGAGACTGTAATGGGAGGCGTAGGTGTAGAGACAGCTTTAGCTAGTCTGCTCGGAAAAAGCGTGGTTATAGTAGGAGTAAGCAATGTCCCAATACACAAGTTTAGTGGTGCATGGTTTGTGATAATGAAGCCTTTGGAGAGCACTACATCTAACAAGTTTGAAGTGGATGAAAAGTTGTTGAACACGTTTGATAGGATAGGCAAAAAGTTCATTAGCGAGCCATTAGCAGCACTGCTAGAGCATAGTGAAAAGATCCCAAAAGCTGTTGATGCGGATGAACATATTCTAAGCGTAGTTGAGCAGAAAGGCATTAATGCAATAACCACTGTTAGCGGATATGGCAACTACTATGTTGGTTTATCCTTCAACGAGAGTGATGCAAAACTTCTTGCAAACTATTGGAGAAAATACGGTCCAACAATATATTCGAGGGTTCTCGTTTAAACTACAATATGCCAACACAAGCAACATTTATGGTTGTGACTCTAGCCCGTTATAGGGGTTTAGCTGTGCCTGTCAAGGTAGTTGCGCGATGCATTTTCATAAGAGGTTCTGAGCTGCTTGTACAAGTTTCCAAAAAAGGTGATAGATATCGTCTACCTGGCGGATCTGTAAACGATACGGAAACGATCATCGAGTGTTTGAAGAGAGAAATGTATGAAGAGTTAGGCGTAAACATCGAAGTTGGAAGACTACTATATATCGTTGAATCGTTTTACAAGAAAAAGAATAAGATTGTGCATGAGATAGGCTTCTACTTCCTATGTAGATTTGCTGACAAGAAGAATGAGAACATTACATCAAAAGAAAAACATGTCGAGATTAATTGGACCCCCTTAGACCAACTTGAAGAAACGAAGTTTAGACCGCCTATCCTCCTTGCAGTTCTACGAGAAGATTTTAGAAAGGGGTTTCAAGGAGCTTATCCAAGATACATTGTTGGTTTAGACTTAGAACCTTAAAACTCTAGTATAACTCCCTTGGGGTATATGTACACGTTATCTCCAATAGCTTGGCCAGGCAGTGGCGGATCGAATACAGCGATAACAACGCCTTTGTTTCCATGCACGCGAACAATCTTGCCCTTAAAGACACGCCCCTTCTTGTCCCTATAAGCAACTCTCCAGCCAATCAACCTTGAAGCTTCACTTCTCGAGTTTATACCGTCAACTCTTATTAACATCTGTCTCTCGTATTGGGTGTTTGACCCCCTTCTATATCCCAAAATAACGCCTGTGTACACTTTGATTTGTGTTTCAGCCATTAATCTCCCTCGCTTACCGCTCTACAGTTTGGCATTTTAAGGGTTATGCAAACACCCAATTCTTAGGGCTATGATGTGGCTTACAAGGGGCTACTCCGTCTTGGAGGATGAGCGGTGAACCCGCGGCTGAGCCTCTCTAAGCGATAAAACCTTTCCAAGTCTTCGTTTATCAACACCAAATACGCTACGTGCTATGAAGCCTACGTATTCGTCATCTGGCAATATCTTCTCAAAACCGATCCTAGCTGCTAGTGCTTGTTTTAGAGCCTCCTTAGCAATCCTATTTTTGATTAAACGTGCAGCTATTGCTTGTGCTAGTCGAAGTGCTATATAGTATCGCGCATACTTTCTAATGGTTTGTACTTCCTCAGGAAGCACGTTGGCGAGTCTACGTAGTAGTTCCTCGAACTCTCTTTCACTTCTAAAGCCAAAGATAACCTCAGTGGCAAATACTCTAAGCAATCTTGCTATAGTGTTGCTGTCTATTTTGCCACCTAGGTAGAATAGGAGCAGCTTTCTAGCCTGATCAAAGTCGTTTAATTCTAATACAGTCTCACCAGCTTTCTCCAACATCTCTTCAACGCTAAAGATGCTATGAAAGATGTCGGGGTAGTCTTTATCCAAACCTAGAGCATATCTTGCAACAGTGTAGAGTGTTGCTAGCTCTTTATCCCAGATATCAGGAGGCCAAGCCTTGCCTCTAATAGGCTGTAGTGCTCTAGACCTATAGACCTCCTCCACTATATGTTGGGCTTTCCTCCTATCCCTAACATTTTCCCTAATTATCCTTGATAGAGCCTCCATAGCAGCCGATATCCTGTCTTTAAGCACATCTCTAGCCTTCTTGGGGTCTATGACTGGCTCTTCACTCAATCCCTAGCACCCTTGCAGCAATCCTTTTAAGTGCAAAAGCTGTAGCTTGCAAAGTCCCGTAGGCTCTGATTCTGCCATCACGGTAGACTATGAGCTTAATTCTATGCCCTTGCACTCTCACAAACAGTATCTGTTTGCTCTTCTTCTGAATTATCGTTTCAACTTCAAAATCTGGCCAACGCTCTCTAACACGTCTTACAAACTTTACCAAGCTATCTTCGTTGAACCATTTGATCTGCTTAGCCATGCTTTCCACCCACATACTCTTTAAGCTCATCCGCCTCGAAACATTCTAACCCTACACAATCAACAACACCTTCTTCAACGAGAGACTCTAACGTACTATCTATAGTAGCCTCCTTACCTACATCAATAACGCATAGGCTAATATACCTAGTACTGCCAAAGACAAGTCTAACAACTTTATCGGCAACAACAACTTCTTCACGTGATGCAAGCCTACATCGTGGATGTGCAACAGCAGGAGTAACCATGACAACGCGATTGCCCTTAATACTGGTTAAAATCAATAGTTTGAACTCGCTACCCCATTTTGCAGGAAAAACAGCTGCTCCTCGCACACCAAGCTCTTCTGGGAGATCTAGTCTATCGAGGATTGCGAGTGGTCGAAACTTCAAGCCTATTTCCCACCAGTCCTCCATATATCCAGGTTGGTGGAAGAATTATAGTGGTTTAGGCGATGAGGATACGGTGGAGCGTTGATGTGTCGATGATGCTTGTAGGCCTGCTGCCGAGCCTCCTAGACATGTGCTCTCAACATCTTCTTTCTAAACCATGAGAGACTTGATAGAAATGTTCGCATAGCCTCGCTAATAATGAACATTGCATCAACGTTTCTTGGCTTGTAGAAAGCTCCTTCCCTTCTAAACATTTTGGAAAGTACAAGTTTTAGTAGAATTTGATAGCGTTTAGGTAGTCTCTCCAACACAGATTCTGGGATACTAAGCGAGAAACTTGCCATCATCATTTCGTAGAATGTGCGTTCTATATCGCTCATCAGCTTAGCCTTTGCAAAAGCAAATTTTCCACTACCAATCCTATCAACATATTTTCTAACATTGAATGTGTTTACAAGCACTAAATCACCAATAAGACTAATACTACTCACTCCTACACCAACATAGGATTCCCCAGAAACAATGTACTCGTCGATAAGACCTTGGCCTAGCTGGAAATGCCATGCTGTTCGAGGATAGAATCCATTCCGCGTCATCGCAATGTATATCTTCTTGTAACTCACATAGTCTTCGTTGAAGTCTGTTTCTCCAAAAACCCTCTTAAATAGTACAACATCTTCGTCAAGGCCGGGCATTGCTGGATAAAATGTGATTTGATTAGCTCCCAATCCTATCAACTTTATAGCATCTTCTACAACTTCGTCAACATCTTGTTTTGGAAGGCCCCAGAGGAGATCAACATTGACAGTTTTAAAGTACGATGACGCGAGTTTTACACTATTCACTGCCTCCTCGATTGTATGGTTTCTCCTCCCAATTCTTGCAAGTGTCTGTTTTCTCAAACTTTGCACGCCTATAGAGAGTCTATCAACTTTACCTGCTAGTGCCTTGATCGTGTCGATATTCAGTGTATGTGGATTTGCCTCAACGCTAATCTCGCCAACTTTAAACAAACTTAGAATAGTATCAATGACTTCAAGTAGACCATCAACGTCTATAGTTGGTGTTCCACCGCCAATGTAGACGTTGAGTTTTCGATCTCCTAGATAGCTTGAAAACATTTCAATTTCTCTTTTTAAAGCCTTAACATATGCTTTATACAGTGTTTCGTCGTAAGGGTATCTTACAAAGCAGCAAAATGTACAAGGTTTAATGCAAAAGGGTATGTGGACATAAAGTGTGCTAATGTTTTCAACGTTTTCAAGCCTAGTTTTTAGAATATTTTCAAACTCTTGAGTGAAATTAGATGCTAGTAGCTCTTCAAAGAAAGTCTTTGAAATCTTCCTCGCTATATTCACGGTCTGCTTCCATGCAAGCTTAAACATTAGAGGTGTCGTCTGTTGCAGTTTAGGACACCCGTGAAAAAGCATGTTTTCTTCTAGTCAAGCCCTATAAAGTATAGTGTTTTAACGTTTACATTGCACTTGTAAATATGTTGGTGAAAGCATCTAGTTTTTCGTCACTAGCTGCTTCCTGTCCTACAGAGAGGCAGTATGCTTCAGTTGGGCCTAGGCAAACACGCTTCCTCTCAACATCTATTGACAGCTTATGATCTCCTAAGACCGGTATGTTGGATAGGTGTAGGAGGTTGTTTTTGCTATCATAGACCACCATTGCAAGTCCTAGGTGGCGGAATGTTTTAGCATCGTATATGTCTAGATAGAGTTTTTCAATGACTTGTCCTAGCGAAAAGCTAATTTCAACTCTATGTAAGTCGATCAGATAGCCTTCGCCTATCAAAGCTTTTCTAAGTGCAAATACGAGTACACTAGGTTCAATCACTGTGTAGTTGTCGAAACTTGCTAGAGCTTCTAGACATTTTCTGGCAAAATAGATTAGCTTGCCTACAACATCTTCTCTAGGCTTGTTGGCAGGATATTGTGTGCGTGCCACTCTCCTAATATGCGATATGTAGAGTATGGCTATAGCCTCGTAAACAGGGTTTGATAGGCCTAAGATAGAGACACGTTGGCTAGTTGAAAATCTGCTACATAGGTTCTCGTCTAGGCAGATGATAAGGGATGCGTAGTCAGGTATGCTATGACTAGTTGTTGAAGGGTCAACGAGTATTATGGGTTCGGCCAGCTGATGTGGTAGCTCGTTTTTCCTATAGACCCTAACGTTCTTCAATGCGATAGAGACTGGTACACGGCTTTCGACTATTAAGCGTGTCATGCTAAGTCTCCTCTTAGGGATAATGTGAACTTTCCATCCACTAGCTCCTAAACCTGCGTAAAGTGTTCTTGCAATTACAGCAGCATCAAATTCAGAGCTAACACCCACCAAAACCACGTTTACGTCAGTCTTTACACCCACCTTGTACACCAGTAGTTAGAGGGTTACTATGAGACCAAAAATAGTGGTTGTCTTCTACCATCCTAAGGATCCAGCAAATGTCGAGGATATGAAGAGAATAGTTGAAGATTTTGGTGGAGATCTTCTCATAATTCCTCGAAAAGGCGTTCTAGAAGACCATCCTAACGCGGTAAGTTTCGAGGAAGCAGTTTCCAGGATTAGGTCATGCGAAAAAATATTATTGGAAACATATGGCTTCAATCGCTTAGACGAAATAGACCTTGAATGTAGTAGATGTATTGCAATAATAGTAGGTGCTGAAGACTATGGTGTGCCGCAAACTGTTGGAGAAAAATTCTCTCCAGATGTTGTTGCTAGAATACCGATGGCCGTGGAGGGCATGAGCTATAATGTTGTTTCAACGGTTGTCATGGCGCTTGCCGAGATAGTCTATAAGTGTAGGTCCACATGAGGTTAGTGCAATTGTAAAAGCTATAGAGCCTCCAGCAGCTATAACGAGTATACGTAGAAGTCTCCAAGTAATAGCTGTTGCAGGATCAATTAAGGCTGCAAGAAGACTATCTACAGGACCAGCGCCACCAGGCGTCGGAATAACACCTAGTAGAAGCGAGTAGACTAGCGCAATGTAAGCACTAACAAGATCTGTGGACGAAGTTTGTAGGGTGAAGTAGGCTAAATTGATTGCGTCAAGAGACCATGCTATTACGGTCAAAATAAAAGTTTTTACAAACAATAGCTTGTCTAATCTTATGCTTGCAACAAGTTTTCGAAGCTTGTCAGCTTCTATTCTACGGATAAACGACAGTCTCATGGCTATGTTGTTATACTTATCACTACATATGATGAGGAGCCAGAATAGGAATATAGGAAGTCCAATGAGCAATGCTATAAAGATCCCATACATTGTGTCAGAGTAGAGTAGGATGGATATTGGTAGGAAAGCTATGGCAAGCAGGTAGTTTACGATAAAGTCGAGTGCCCCGTCAACTATGCCAGAGCCTATAGCTTGTGTAGAAATGCTACAACTTGCTATTACACCTCTGAGCGCTTCTCCACCACCAATTGTAGGAGTTGCTATTGATAAAAGCGAGCCAGCCAATCTTCCAACTATAGAGGATGGTAAAGTACATTTATTGTATCTTGAAACAAGCAATTTGAGCCGATAAGCTCTCAAAACCTCTGCTGTAAACAAGAGTGTAGTGAAGATGGCTAGTGATTCAACACTTATCATTCTAGTAACATCTGTTAACCTAACCCTATAGAGTCTCGCAATGAACAAGATAATTAGAACAGCTATGATAAGACCTGCTAGAACAGCTATTGCTAAGCGTTTAAGAGGCAAAAAACATGCCACCGTTTGTGAACTCTTTAAAACGGCAACTTATAGAGTCTGTAAGGTGCTATGATATCGTATACTTCTTTTTTCAAGTAGTTGTCTTTTCTAAACTCTCCTCGCAGAGCTGCAACAACTGTTGGTGAGGCCATTTTCACTCCTCTCATCATCATACAGAGGTGGTAGGCTTCGCTGACAACCATAACATCTGGGCTTTCTGTAACCCTAGCAACAGCATCAGCTATTTGCATGGTTAGTCTCTCTTGTATTTGGAGTCTTCTAGCATAGAATTGTACAATTCTAACGATTTTTGATAGACCAATAACTTTTCCTTTTGGCAGATATGCAACGTGTACAAGTCCAAAGAATGGCAATAGATGGTGTTCGCATAGGCTGTAGAACTTAATTCCACTGATAACTACTAGGTCGGATTCTTCGGTAAACAATGTGTACTCAGGCTCAATATTTGTATAGCCTTCTAGAATTTCTTCAAGCATATCAGCAAATCTTTGTGGAGTTTCACGAAGCCCTTCTCTGTTTGGGTCCTCTCCAATAGCTTCAAGTATCATGCGTACAGCCTTCTTTATCTTCTCCTTGTCGATCGCCATACTATCACCTCACAGAAGCTAGTATGTGAAGGCGTGGTGTAACTCGATACCCTCTCCTAAGGGCGTGGCCTACCAGAAGAGGTAACAACCTTAATTGCTCTTCTACAGTTGTAGAAAGTGGCATCAGGAAAACGTCTTTAGGCTGTATGTGATGTGTTTCAACAAAATCATCTACTTCTTCGAGATCTTTAGGAGAAGCTACTACAAACTTCCAATATACCTTGACACCCATCGAGTTTGAATGATATACCCGAAACCACTCACGGTTTACAGCAGCTTTTTCGGGAGAGCCAAGTCCACCCCAAAAACTGTTCGAAAGTTTAGGAGAAACAACGACATGGTCTACCACAGTGAGAAGACGTGGACTTGGACCAATAACCCCATTGGTCTCTATAGAGCAGAGAACATCTCTTTTCTGTGCAAACAAGCATATGTTGACAACACAGTCTTGTTGTAGGAGTGGTTCTCCACCAGTAACAACAACAAGCCATGCCGGTACACTGGACAACATAGAGTCTATCTTCTCCAACAGTCTTCCTATAGGCTCAATCCTACCCCTTTGCCACGCATATTTTGTATCACACCATGGACATCTAAGATTACATGTTGACAGCCTAACAAATACCGCTGGTGCACCTAGGAAGGGCCCTTCACCTTGTATTGATGTGAAAACCTCTGAAACCCTACATATGCAACCAACCATTATGCCATCACTCTTTCGGCGTAGTATATCCATTGGACTAGCTACCCTGCAAGTTAAAATCTCCTTATATATGTGTCAGTCAAAGCAAGCTAGTTTCTTAGGAGTGGATGGGTGGCTGTTATTTGAGAGTAGAAAAGGCTGTAGCTGCTACACTGATAATGCTAGCATTAATCTTCTACTCTAGTGTATTGTTTCTCTGGAATGGCTATGACATTGACATATTCGTTAACTGGGTTGTAGCTGCAAAAGAGCTTGGCATAACCTCTCTCTACAAAGCACCAGAGGTGTTTGGTGAACGTTTTAGAGTCGTCTACCCCCCTCTTGCACCCCTAATATTTGTCTCGAACTACATGTTAGCAGAGTATTTTGCGGCTAAACTGGTTGGTGTAGACAATGCAGATGCAATGTATCTTGTAGCCTTGGCATTGGCTCTCGTAAAACTGTCACTAATAGGACTCTCAATATACATTGGCTATGTCATCTATAGAAGGCGAGGGCTAGTTTATGCAGCAGTTTGGCTAGCAGGTATTCCCGTACTAACAGTTGTTTTCATGTACCAGTTCGATCTTTATGCAGCTGCACTATTGTATGCTGCACTTCTACTCTATGAAGCCAATAGGTGTAGGCTAGCAACACTACTATACACGCTTTCAATACTCGTGAAACCATTAACAATACTTGTAGCACCAATACTAGCCCTGTACATGGTACAGAGATACGGTCTAAAGGCATCATTTAAACTTGCATTGATGTCTATGTTTGTCTCTCTTGCTGTAGTAATCCCCTTCATTTTAGGTGGAAGTGGACCAAAACCACTGTCTAAGTGGACTATCGAGTTCCACTTAGAAAGACAGCCACAAGGACCTACAATAGCAACACTATACTACCAGCTTGTCTCAAGAGATCTACTTATACCCACAATTTGTCTTGTAGCTCTCCTTCTACTCACCTACTACAGCTTTTATAAGCGACTGAGGCGAGGTGGTGCGGGTGTAGAGGATGTCTATAGATACTCGTTGCTTGTCTTCATGGTCTACATGATGTTAGGCAAAGTGGTTAATCCGCAATACTATGTGTTCCCCTACATCTTAGCTGTTGAGATAGCAGTACCACATCTTATAGTGTTGATGAATCTTGCAGCTTTCTTTATAGATGCTTACTTCATATACGATTTCATAGCAGGATTGAAGATAGGTAGTGTGTATATGCCCGATGAGCAACGATGGTACAACATTAAACTGCTTGTACACCTTTCATCAGCTCCTCATACTAGGGAGAGTGTAGAATATCTTCTCAACTCTCCAGCTGCACAAATGTTGGCAGATGTGTTTGCACGCTACTACCATGAATTCGGATACTTGTTCTCCATAGCACACATACTTGTTCTCTTAGCTGCAAGCTATGTAGTGGTTAGAAGAGCTCGTGCGTAGCACACAAAAACTCTACTACATGGGAGAAGGGGATGGGTTATCCGGTCTTGTGGCTACACAAACGAATTGGGCCTGGTGAAAAAGCTCCAGAAATAGTTAATGTGTTTATAGAAATCCCGATGAATAGCAGTGTAAAGTACGAATACGATGAAGAGCTTGGAGTAATTAAAGTTGATAGATTCCTCTATACTGCGATGTACTATCCGTTCAACTACGGCTTTATACCCGGTACTAAGGAGGAAGATGGCGACCCTGTAGACGTGCTAGTTATTAGTAGAGAACCTGTGCTACCTGGAACAATTATAGAGGCAAGACCTGTAGGTCTCTTGGAGATGGAGGATGAGGAGGGTTTTGATAGTAAGGTAATAGCCGTACCTAAAGACAAACTTGACCCTCAATTTGCAAATATCAAAGATATAAATGATCTGCCAGACGCAATAAAAGAAAAGATAAAGCACTTCTTCGAACACTACAAGGAGCTTGAGCCTGGTAAGTGGGTGAAGGTTAGAGGCTGGAAAGGAGCTGAAGAAGCTAAGAAGAAGATTCTAGAGGCTATTGAAAGGTTTAGGAAAGAAGAATCGAGAGGTAGTTAGCATTCAATGACAGTTCAACACGTTGTTGTAGTATTGTTAGTGTTATTGGCTTTGGCAGAACTATTTGGAGTTACACCTGTGGCTGGATCGTGGCGCTATGTAGAAACAGTCTGTTATCTCAAGGTTAATGGTGTTTTGGTGGGTGTAGAATACGTCGATAGTGGTCTAGTTGTACCTCTCAACCCACTTTTTTCTCTACTTAACAACAGTGGTTTAGACATGCACGGTCTATGTCTAAGCAATAATACATTATTGGTTGATGGGATGGTGGTTACATGTTCGTGTTGTGAATATGTTATAGATTCTTCAAGGATTGTTTTTTCAAATATTGTTGTTGGATTAGTTCTCCTAGGCTCTCTCTGGGTAATGGTTAGACGTTCAGAGTTCGAGGTGTTGTAGACCTTGAAGATAATGCCCACGTGTTTGTCTTGTATACTTGCTATTCGAGCTCTTGAAATCGAGCGTATCTCCTCAAATAGTGCTGAAGCAATAGCTGTTTTTAGAGATGTTTTGAACACGGTTAGCCTCTATACGGGTCCTCATATAGAGCTTGCACTTAGTGCTACTATGTCGTTTAGAAGGTTGAAGACTGGTATAGGTCACCCCTACACACGTGAGTATAAAGAGCGTATGTATAGGATGTCTGCAGAAGCAGCTAAAGGTGTTAGAGATCTCATAGAGTCTGCAGAAACGCCAGGTGATGCGCTAAAAATAGCTCTTGTTGCATCTGCTCTTGCAACTAGACTGGAGCCTGGCCCCCATGTTCTGGTATCTCCTGTTGAACCTCCTACAAGCGTTGAGGTTATTGGAGCTCGTCTAGGCAGAGATGATAGTAATGAGGTGTTGAAACGTGTAAGGACTGGGATGACAGTGTTTTTTGTAACAGGTAGTATTGGTGAGCTTCCCTTTGACGAGCTCCTCCTAGAAATACTTGGTGATGAGTACAATGTTAGAACGGTAGTGTTTGTAAGAGGTTCTGAATTCCAAGATTTTGTGACTATCGAAGATGTCGAGTATACTAGGTTGGAGAATGTTGCGGATCAAATAGTCAACATAGGCTCTGATGCAGCTACTATAATGCGTGAAGAAGTAGCGCAATTCTACGAGAGGTTGAAAGAGGCTGATCTTGTGATTGTGAAGGGGCTATTGCAAACACTCTATATATACAATAATCCTCTCTCCGTAGACACGCTTGCTCTCTTCTACACGCCTTGCAAGGTCGCTGAAAAGGTGTTGGGAACACCGATAAACACGGTAAACATATACCTGCGGACGAGCTCTGAACAAGCATAGTGTGTTGAGAGGGTAACTCTAAAACGAGGGATACTTGGAGAGGAGAGCACGGGGCGTGTTAACGTGTTAAAAACTAGTCAATCTAATGCCGATGAGTATCTATATCCGGTAAGGAGAGAGTATGAGCAGATAGTGATAACAGCGCCGGGGCCAAAGTTGTTGGGTAAAAGTGAAGAAAATGTTGAAGAAGATAGTGAGAATACATTAGTTATAGAGGATGCTGAAGCAGGTAGAGAGCTCTATTCTGCATTTAACTCTGCAGTTCTAGCATTTACACGAGCTTTGGTGAGAGCTCGCGTAGAACCTGTTCATATGAAGCTCAATGTTGATAGTGAGGAGCAAGAGGGTGATAGAGTAGTTTTGTCAGCATTGTTAGATGCTGATGTAGAGGTTAAAATAGAAGCTTCTCTGTCAAAGATAAAGTACCTCATTGTGTTCCCGAAACGTGATAGGAGGAGTAGAAGAATTGCAAAAAAGCTTGAAAATGCGCTACTTAGTGTTCTACAAGAGCCTTTGACAGCTTAACCCTTCTCCTTAGCCTTTACCAACTTTCCAGAAGGAGTGTAGGCAAGGCGAGGCCATATACCTGCAGCTTTCAACCTCTTTTCAACATGAGGATATAACACTATAACCTCTGGCTCTAAGTGTTCAACAGCGTCTGGGTCAACCTCTTTTATCCTTTCAACGAGCGTTTTATAGCAATTTTCGTCGCCAAAACCAAGTACTATTGCTGGATGATGGCTTACCCCATAGTCTGCAAGATGTTTTAGAGCTAGCAACTGGTATTGAAAACTACTAGGCTTTGCCCCCGTTACCTTATGGAACATTTCTTCGCTACAGGCTTTGATGGAGACTCTAACATGCACACATGTAAATTGTGCTAGCTTTCTCACATACTCGGGATGCGCTCCTAGCAGTATGCCATTAGTTTCGAGAATGAATGTGTATCTGCCATCGGCTTCAACGAGTTCTAGTAGTTCTACAAGGTGTTGAAAACCTATGGTTGGCTCACCACCGCTAAGTCTTAGGAATCTATAGCCATGTTGTTCAGCGATACTTCTAAGCCTATTCCATGCTTCTTGAGGTGTGTAGAAGCTTCCTACTCTCAGGTTGTCGCGTGGTATACGTGTCCAGCAGAAAACACAGCGTAGATTACAACCAACAACGTCTCCTGTTGCTATACCACCGTAGAAGCGTGCTGGTCTAAAACGGTAATAGCGTCTAGCATTTCCTAGTACAACCTCTTTTTCAATCTTATAAGTTAGCTCTATAGGGTCGTAGCCAGGTTCTCGTGTGTTCACCGTCTAGCCCAGGAACCCTCTTAGTTTACCAGCCTCGTCAACAAGTTTTGCTACTGAATTGTTGCCTGGCACCCTCTTTCTGATCTCCCAGAGAATTTCTTTATAGCGTCCTTCAGCACCTGTACCGTCAACGCCAAGATACTCCTTTACAAGTTTTATGTCCTCTATGTAGAGTTTTACAACTTTTTCGCCAACATATGTTTTTGCAAGTGTTAGATCGTGCCACATCAATTCAAACTGTGCATCGAGTTTTAGCAGAGGTAGACTTTTTAGCGTTAGGTCAAGTGCGTAGTCTCCAAGCTCTTTCTCTATACGTGCTAACCCTCTTCCAAGCCCTATTATGGCTGGTGGTAGGCCTATCGTGTAGAGTGTTGCTGTAAAGTTTATTGCGCGTGGTAGTGGTAGACTTCTCTTCTCAACCACTCTAACGAGCTCGCGATCAGCTGCAAAGCTTATCGAGCTACTGATATCCCTGCCATATTTTTCCGGCGGTAGTCTATCTCTCTTCGACGGTATTTTTGAAGCCATCTCCATGATGTGTGGTGCTATCCTAACCAGCAGCTTTAGATACTCAGCTGTAGCTTTTCGAGCAGCCTCTATGAGTATACTCTCGTCTGAAGGTTCAAAGAGTCTAGCTTCTCTACCAACATTTTCTCTAAGCGTTTGAAGAGTTTTGATGTAGTCTTGACGGCTCGTGTCAAAGCGTAGTGCAGATTGTATTGTGACCGTATAGTAGCCAGAGTATTGTTCGACGAAGGTGGACACACTATGCGGTGCTAGATGGCCTCTGAAAGGCGGTTTACCAACTCCTATGATAGGGTATACGCGAACCCCCTCTTGGTGCCCCCATCTACTAATTCTTGAGAATGCTATTACGAGTGCTATGCTAGAAGCTAGATGTCCATAGGCTAGCGAGGCATCACTTTTGCCCAAGAACACCCTATAGTAGTCGTAGATCATGCCCTCTGTTCTAGATACTTGGGCGTGGAATCCCGCTAATAGTTTGTCAACATGTATAAGCCTTATTACATCTTCTACAAGAGGTATGATCTTTATTGGTTCTTCAAGTTTAAGCCCTATTTCCTCCTCTGCAAACCTTTGCAATTTGGAAATCCGTCTATGCGCTATCACAAGCTCTCTTGAAGTTTCGCTCATCGGGTGCACCATAAACTTTATCGCTTGACCGCCATACTGCATACTCTTCCTATTCGCAACCAGGCAACTCCATACAACCATCACCTGTCTAGCAGCATCTTCAAGCTTTTCTGCTGGGATACGCGGAGTTACAAGATAGTCTTCGCCTGGAACAAGCCCTGTTTTAGCTAGTGCATCAACTATCCATTCTGGCTGGTGGTAGGGTGTTAGTTTACCTTCATAGTCCACCATTTTTTCGTCACAGCCAAACCCACCATCCTCTAATGGTAGTAGGTCGTTGACAGCTTCGTCAACTTCTTCGTCTGCCGTAATCTTTCTAGTTGCAGAATCGGGATGTTGTGTAGCCATAGCATATGGTATGCCTAGCACGCGTAGCAAGACCGCTACTCTCCTCCAACCACCATCCTTACAGCTTCATCGACTGTAGATGCAACTTTACGCCTACATGGTGCTCTCATCATTGAATCTGGGTCTTTCAATGCATGACCTGTTACTACAACCACCACCGTTTCTCCTCTTTCTATCACGCCCTCCTCTACAAGCTTCTTCAGTCCAGCAATCGAAGCAGCACCTGCAGGCTCAGCTCCTATACCTTCAAGTCTTGCAAGCATGTGTTGAGCAGCTAATATCTCCTCGTCTGTAACCTTGACAAATACACCATTAGATTCCCTTACAGCTTTCATAGCTTTAGCCCAGTTTATAGGCTTACCAATTCTTATTGCAGTGGCTATGGTCTCTGGCTTCTCTACAAACTCGGGCTTATCAAGCCCTCTCTCAAAAGCTGTAGCTAATGGAGCGGCTCCACTAGCTTGTACACCAGCCATCCTAGGTAAGGAGTCTATGAGGCCAGCCTCTCTAAGCTCTTTAAATCCTTTCCAGATAGCAGCTATATTGCCTCCATTACCTACTGGGACTACAACCCAGTCCGGTACTCCAATCTCTTCCCAAATCTCAAATGCTATTGTCTTTTGACCCTCCAATCTCCACGCATTGAAACTGTTTAGAGGGTATACTGATGTTGAGATGGTAGATGCCTTGATAACAGCTTTGAGAGCATCATCAAAACTGCCCTCGATCTCCACTATATCAGCTCCATGAAGTATGCTTTGTCCAAGCTTTCCGAGAGCTACTTTGCCACGTGGAAGTACTAGAGTGAGTTTTATGCCTGCTCGAGCAGTATAAGCTGCAGCTGAAGATGCGGTATTACCTGTTGAAGCGGCTATGGCATGGCGCACTCCTATTTCTCGAGCTAGTGTAACAGCTACAGTCATCCCTCTATCCTTGAAACTTCCAGTAGGGTTTGCACCCTCGTATTTAGCGTACAACTTGCCTTTGAAGCTTATGTTCTCAGCAATACGCTTTATTTCAAGGAGAGGTGTGTTGCCTTCATTCAATGTGACAGGTTCTGACGTGTTTAGTGGAAGTAGGCTATGGTATCGCCATACCCCTCTCCCTCTAAACACTACCTGTTTTGGCGGCTCTACTACAACCTCTAGAATACCACCACACTTTTCGCAGAAGAAGCGGCGAGGTGAGGCGTCGTAGACTGCTCCACAGTGGGTGCATCGCATGTACACATTCTCTTTTACAACCTTTGCGTATCCAACTACAATTGCACCTCCATAGGCCGTGGGAAGGTTTTCTCCCTTGCTAGGGGTTAATAACATGTATGGTCTAGGAGAGCACGATAATCGTACAATGGGGGAGAAGCATTGTATTGTCAAGCATATAACTTAGTCGAAGCAACTGGTCATCCTAGTGAAGAGATAATTGGCACTGAAGAGGGTGGATTGTGTGGTATAGAGCTGGCATTTGGTGTTGGTGGGGGTGCTGCAGCTTACAAGGCAATCGACATTATAAGAAAGCTTATGCGTTGGGGTGCTAGCATACATGTTCTCTTGACTCATGAAGCGTCCAAGCTTGTGGGGAGAACTCTCTTCGAGTGGGCTACCACGAGACCCCCCATCATAGAATTTACGGGTGCAACAGAACATGTGCTATTGGCTAAACGTGTAAAAGCACTTGTAGTTGCACCAGCCACGCTCAACCTCATAGCAGAGATAGTTTCGGGAGGTGCATCACGCCCACTTACAGCACTGGCACAAGAGCTCTTGGGGTTGGGGAAGTCTGTGCTTCTAGTACCAGCCATGCATAAGGGCATGTATTCTAGAGCTGCTAAGCTTCTAGCTTCGCAGTCTGAAAACCTCTACGTAATGCCCCCATACCTTGTCGAAGGCCGTGCAAAATTTCCACCTGTAGAGCTAGTGGCTTGGTGGATAGAGTCGGTGGTAACACGTGGACAAGATCTAGCCGGTCTTAAGATCCTCGTTACAGCAGGCCCCACTAGAGAACACCTAGACCCTATAAGGTGTATCACGAATCCTAGCAGTGGGCTTATGGGGTTAAGCATAGCTTTTGAAGCGTTTTGGCGTGGTGCTAGAGTACTTCTAGTTCACGGCCCTCTCCACCCAGCATTGACTGAATGGCTAAACTACGCTGCTCACTCGTTTACTGTGAGAAAAGCAGTGTCTACGGAGGATATGATGGAGAAGGTTGTAGAGCTTGCAAAACGCTTTAAACCAGACATGGTCTTCTATGCTGCAGCACCAGCAGACTTCAAACCGGAAAGACAGTATAGTGAAAAACTCTCTTCGAAAGAGGTGTTAAACCTACAACTAGTGCCAACACCAAAAATTGTCAAAGAGGTTGTGAAAGTTGTTCCAGAAGCTATCCACATAGCATTTGCTGCTGAATGGGCTAATAGCGACGAAGATCTTATTGAGAGGGGCTTGGCAAAGCTCCAAGAATACGGGGTTGACATCATAGCAGTAAACAATGCAAAGCTGCCTGGTGAAGCTTTCGAATCTCTAACAAACCGTCTTATGGTGATTTCTAGAAGGGGAGTTAGATGGATGATAAAGAGAGCGCACAAAAGACTAGTAGCAAGACAACTGCTAGACATTGCAGCTTCAGAGTACGCGTTAAAATACCAGTCCACATAACAGGTTTGTGGATTCCAATACGGTCTTCAGACCCTCTAACAAGTGGTAGTCTAGGTGCAGGTCTCCTTCTCTCTCCACCCACAATAGTCGATGTATGTGTTGACAGGAGTGGTGATGGGTGTGAGGGTCTCTGCATAGAACCTGTAAAACATATTGTGAAGCGGTGCAGAGTTTACGCTAGAGTGTTCCCTGTTAAAGGCTATCCACTAGCATCCGGATTTGCTATGAGCTCATCACTTTCAATAGCTGTTGGTATAGCTGCAGCAACAGCACTAGGTCTACCTCTAGAGAAAGGGCTAGAATTTGCACATGAGGCTGAGGTTGTCTCTGGAACAGGGTTGGGGGACGTTATTGCGCAAAGTCTTGGAAGAGCAGGGCTTGTGTTGAGGAAAGCACCTGGTGCACCTGGGATAGGCAGAGTAGAATCTTACGCTGTTCCCCGAAAACCTGTTCTAGCCATACAGTTGGGGACAATGACGACGAGTGAGATGCATCGGGTGTTAGGGGATAGGCTGTATAGAGATGCTACACCTTTGCTAGCGAGAGTCTACGAGAACCCTACGCTGGAAACTTTCCTCGATGCAGCAAACAAGTTCTCTAAACTTGCAAGATTTGCACCTCTCTACACCGAGCATCTAGACTTGTTTGTTAGGAAAGGCTGGTCTCTAGGCTGGTATGTTAAGAAAAGAGTGCTTGTTATCGTTGTTGAGCCTGATAGACTAGAAGATGTTGTTGCACATCTTGAGAGGTTAAAGGTTAGCAACGCATATCCTCTAGAACTACAGCCTAAACCGCTGGAGGTAGAAGTTGATGGAGGAGATTGAACATAGTATACCTAGATCACATCCACGCTACCATAGCCTCATCACTAGAGAACGGCTAGTCAAAGGCTTCTATGAGGGTATCGTTGTCCCACAAGGTTTGATAGCTCATGGGCGTGGCGAATGTTTCGACTACCTTATAGGTGAAAAGACGATACCGCCAGCAAGGAAAGCTATACGCGCTGCTGCAGCACTACTCCTCCTGGCAAGATACCCGGTAATCTCGGTCAATGGGAATACAGCTGTATTAGCTGGTAAAGATATAGTGGAACTTGCAAAAGTTCTTGGTGCAGCAATAGAAGTAAACCTTTTCTACAGGACAAGAGAGCGTGCTGTGAAAATTGCAAAACTGTTAAAGATGTATGGTGCAGAGAAAGTTTATGGCGTTGATGATGCTACTATGAGAATCCCAGGACTTGAGCATCCAAGAGGACTAGTAAGCCCTAATGGCATTTGGAAAGCAGATGTTGTACTCGTAGCATTAGAGGATGGCGATAGAACACAAGCTCTACGCAAACTAGGCAAAAAGGTTATAGCCATAGACCTCAACCCACTTTCAAGAACAGCGTTGTCAGCAGACATAACTATCGTCGACAATGTTATCAGAGCTGTACCTCTGCTCGTAGAAGAAGTTAAAAAGCTTAAAAACATGGACAAAATCCAACTCCAACAAATAATCTCTTCATACAACAACTTAGAAGTTCTTAGAGAAACTCTAAACTACATATTTGACAGGCTTAAATCTCTGGCAGAAAACAACCTAAAACAGTTAGTCAAGGAAGTAGGCGTCTAAATATGGTAAGACAAATGTGGTAGGTGTTTGACAAAAACTCTAGTGGT
>DQUB01000185.1 GCA_015662475.1 Pyrodictium sp. | reverse complement strand
GAGTTTGCTCGCTGGTTTGACTGGGTCTTAGAAGTTGGTGAATTCTACGACTATGGCCGTTATCCTGTAAAGGGGGTTGGCATTTGGCTACCTTACGGCTTCAAGCTTAGGAGGTATATAGTCGAGCTTATACGCGAAGTTCTTGATTCCACGGGACACGAGGAGATTCTCCTACCACTACTTATACCGGAAACCCTTTTGAAAAAAGAGAGTGAGCACATTAAGGGTTTTGAGGCAGAAGTATTTTGGGTAACTCGAGCAGGTTTGGAAGAGCTAGATCTCAAGCTGGCATTGAGGCCAACCAGCGAAACATGCATCTCGTACATGGAGAGCTTTTGGATAAAGAGTTACAAACAGCTTCCAAAAAAGTATTATCAGATAGTCAATATTTTCCGCTACGAGACCAAAGCTACAAGGCCAATGATAAGATTGAGAGAGGTTACAACATTTAAAGAGGCTCATACCGTCCATGCAAGCTACGAAGATGCTGAGAGACAGATTGGCGAAGCAATAAGCCTTTACAAGAGAATATTCGATGCATTAGGAATCCCCTATGTTATTAGTAGAAGGCCTGACTGGGACAAGTTTGCTGGAGCTCTCTACACCATAGCTTTCGACACACTTTTACCAGATGGCAAAGCATTGCAAATAGGTACTGTCCATCATCTTGGCCAGAACTTCACCATACCATTCGAGGTGCGAATACAGCTTCCCGACGAAACCCTCGACTACGCTTGGCAGACAAGCTATGGTATCTCAGACAGAATCATTGCAACTGTAATATCTATTCATGGCGATGATAGAGGGGCTGTACTACCACCTATTGTCGCACCAATACAAGTTGTTATAATCCCCATACCAGTTGGAGGCTCTATACCAGAGGAACAAAGACAACTTGTAGAAGAAGTTGCTAAGAGGCTTAGTGCAAAAGGCTTTAGAGTACATATTGACTGGCGTATGGATGTTAGACCTGGCAGAAAATACTACGAGTGGGAAGCTAAAGGTGTGCCTTTGAGAATCGAGATTGGGCCTAGAGAAGTGCAAGAGAAGAGTGTGGTTGTCGTACGTAGGGATACCCTTGAAAAGCTTAAGGTTGGATTAGACCGTCTCGAAGAGAGTGTTGCTCGTATACTCGACGACATATCTGCAAACATTAAGCAGAGAGCATGGGAATGGTTTAAGTCTCATATTAAACGCGTTAAGAGCATCGAAGAAGCTAGAAACGTGCTTGAAAAAGAGAGGGGTATTGTAGAAGTTCCATGGTGTGGTAATGAGAGGTGTGGACGTAGATTTGAAGAAGAGGTTGACGCTAGAGTACTAGGCACACCTATCGACGAAGAGCCATCGTGGATTCGAGGACTAAAGTGTCCAATTTGCGGAAAACCTGCTGTAACCATACTCAGACTTGCAAAAACCTATTAAATGTTCAATCGCCATCCACCAACGTTTTTAGAAATACCAACTTTTTTATCTAATCGAGTCTCTAGAACGTACCATGCACAAAGTAAGCCTATGACCTACTAATGTTACCTTTAGACTTCAGTGTTACCCACCAGCAGTCTTTGTTCTACTTCTCGGCTTCTCAGGATTAATAGATTAGTTGAGATCTTCACACTTCTATATTGGTGAAAGATTTGAAAGGTAAGAAGCTTGTACGAGTAGTACTGCCCGACTATCTCGTTAGATATTTGAGGGTGTATGCTAGGCGGAGAGGTCTGCCCATAGAAGTTGTTATTGAGGAAGCGTTGAAGAGGTATATTCAGCGGCCTGGCTTCGCCCATCGCCGCTTAAAAGCGGCTTAGCCGCTTTTAACCCTCATCATCTACTCCAAACAGACTTGTTCAATAAATATAGGAGGTTAATGTATGCTATAACCTGTGTTGTAAGATAGCTTGTCCTCCCCAGAGAATAAGATTCTATGTAGGGGGTTGTGGGAGGATCAACATTAGTGCCTATGACAAATACTGGTTTTTGCCGCAATATTGAAGGTGTGAAAGGCTTGCCTTTTTCTAGCAGAATTACAGGGTTGAACCCCCATCCCCTCAACATTTCAATAGCTTCCCAATAGCCTATTCCTGGTAAAACTTTGCATCTTTGACGGTTGAGCACTTCTAGATATTTTATCGCCATGCTTTTTTGCTCTACCACTTGTTCTTTTGAGAGACAATCAGGTGTGAAGAGCAGCGTTACTGGTACATGTTTTTTAGGCTCGTGAACCACTATTGCGAATACATCATCTAGTCTTTCTGGACCTGGATAAAAAACTGCAATTAGTGCTCTTAAAACAATATCTATTCTTTCTCTCGTTACAAGCCTTTTAACATCAATGTGGGGTGTTGCTTGTGTGTAGAGTAGGAAGCCGTGGCTATACCTATCAACTTCTACGAGATACAAGTGATAACACCTTATCAAGCAGTTCTTCATCTACTCTTTTGCCTGTACGTGCTACTAGCTCGAGTTTTGCTGCTTCTATAGACCTTGTTGCTTGCAACACTAATGGTGCTAGCTTTAAATACATTGATTCCTCCTCATTTTCGAGTCTAAGCAGTTCTTGGTACTCGCTATCTGCTTGCAACTTCAACCATCTCTTTGATATTGTTCCTCTTCTACGTATTTCCACATTTGCTTCCCAAGGCACATGCTGTACCGTTTTTCCGAAAATCTCCTCTATGCGGTAGAGTGTTGCGTTGACACCTCTATCCAGCAACTTTGAGAGTGTTTCGAGGTTGTCGTGGGGCAACGCTATGCTGTGCAAATGGTTTGAATAGACTATATAGTTTTTCCATGTGTTGAGAAGTTCTCCTACTTGGCTGAGACTGTCGACTAATAGTACTATGGATGTGGCTACACTAGCAACTATTTTGGCGAGACGGTGCATGTCTATGTTTGAAGGTTCGTCTAGACTCGTATGATAGTATTTGTCGGGCCATTCGTTTATCATAGACGCTGGTATGCCGTAGGAAACCAGGATATCGTGGTCGCTTCCAGCATCGTATGGTTGTATGTAGAGGGGCTCGGTGGGATAAGATGTTGTTCCATGTCCTCGTTGGCTAAAGCTGTTCCACAGTGTTGTGTAGAGTAGCGGGTCTAGAGGTGATGGTAGACTATATAGGCTTGATAGCAGTAGTAGGGAGCCGCCGGTTTTGCCAAGATTTGCGCCCACCATGTCCAAGCTTAAACCTGCTATGATGGTTTTTGGATCAACTATCGATTTTGATAGAGTGTATGCTGTGCCAGTATGCTCTGGTACAAGCATGACTGTTACACCAACACCCTTTTCAACCAACAGCTGCTCATAGGCGGTTAGAAGTTTTGCAACACCTAGTGCTGCTACAACTCCACTTGCATTGTCATGTGCTCCTGGTGTGGGGTGGCAGATATGAGCTACAACTACTATCTGTGGACCACCAATTTCACCTATTCTAATTCTCACTAGAGGCATTACATGCTCTGTATATTCCGCGTCAACGCTAACTCTAACCTGTCTTCCAACAATTTTTCCAAGAACACTGTTTGGGATGCTCAAAGCAGGTACTCTAGGCTGTTTAGCGTTGCAAGGCGGGAATACTGCAAAGTAGCGTATACCTGGCCCCCAATGACTAACTACTATTGCCGCCACATTTTCTTCAACTGCTTCCCAATAGCCAAGCTCATCTATTCTAACAACTATGTCACTGTTACCAAAACCTGCTCTACCCTCAACAACACCTGCAGGAGAGTGTACTACAGCTACGAGAGGGTGGTCATCCGTTGAAACAACACATCTCCATCCATTAGACTCTCTAACCTCCAACTCTGCATTCTTCAATTCCCACCCCATAGGCTCCCAGAAAAACCATTCCCTATCCAGACAAACACAGCCTCTAACAACATCGAATTCCACATTTAGTCCGCGCGCATGCGCCCATTCAACAACCTTTTTTGCCGCTTCTACAATCTCACTACTACCCTGAACTCTATGGTACGTGGTAATGCTTGTAAGCAACTTATAGAGTTCAGCTGGTTTAGCTTTACGCAAGAACTTGTCTAGTACATCGGGTGCTGCTAGGCTGCCCAACTTTTCGGCCAATACAGAGGTTTTGCTGTAGAGAGAAAAATAGCGTTCTTTGAAGCTGGTCTTCGCCGAACAATTTTGCTGAGCTTTACAGCTTCAATGCTAGGAGGTTATTGGATAGGTTCGTTTTTCGCACCATTCACGGTAGGACCACTATTTACCCGCTCAATGCTTTCGTACCTCATAGTCCTTGAAACGTGTATGGAGCGTGGTATAGGTGCGCTGTATAGCTGGGCCTTGTCCAGAGACTATACGTGTAGGACTTCTCGACTCTACTCTTAGGGAGGGAGAGCAGACTCCTGGTGTGAGTTTTACAGTTGAACAGAAGCTTGAGATTGCAAAAGCTCTTGATAGGCTTGGTGTGCAAATGATAGAAGCTGGTCATCCAGCTGTTGCTCCGGACGTGTACGAAGCTGTAAAGAAGATTGTCTCTATGAAGAGAGATGGGGAGATCAAGGCAGAGATTATCGCACATAGTAGAGCTGATAGGCGTGATATTGAAATTGCTGCTGAGCTTGAACCGGACCGCATAGCAATCTTCTACGGTGTTAGCGATATCCATTTGAAGTATAAGCATAGAAAGTCTCGCGAAGAAGCACTTAGCATAATAGCTGAAATGGTGAGTTTTGCCAAAGAGCATGGAGTCAAAGTCAGGTTTACAGCTGAGGATGCAACAAGAGCAGATTATAGCTATCTAGTAGAAGTTGTAAGGACTGCTAGAGATGCTGGAGCAGATCGTGTCTCAATAGCCGACACAGTAGGCATTGCAACTCCTGTGTTTATGAGAAATCTTATAGAGCGGCTTAGAAGAGACGTGCCAGGCGTAGAATTTGACGTGCACGCCCATAACGATCTAGGAATGGCACTTGCAAACTCACTTGCTGCTGTAGAAGGTGGCGCAACAATCATACACGTGACCGTAAACGGTCTTGGCGAACGTGCAGGCATAACCTCTCTACACGAGGCAGCCATAGCTTTGAAGGTGTTTTATGGTGTTGAGGTTGTCGATTTAACTAAGATAGTCGAGGTTAGCAGGCTTGTTGAACGCTACTCGGGCATAGCTATACCGCCAAACGAGCCGGTTATAGGCGATAACGCATTCACACACAAAGCTGGAGTCCACGTTGCAGGTATACTAGCAAATCCAGCAACATACGAGCCATACCCACCAGAGCTTGTTGGTAGAACGCGAGACTACACCATAGACAAGTACACTGGGAAGAAGGCTGTAAAAGCTAGACTAGAAAAGCTTGGTGTTAGCGTAGGCGAAGAAGAGCTTAAGAAGATTGTAGAGGTGATAAAATCTAGGCCAAACATACGCTATCTACGCGACGAAGACTTGTTAGAGATTGTCGAAGAGGTTACCGGGAGAAAGTTAAGACTTAGACCGCCAGAGAGCATAGAAGCTCTGATAATGGTGAAATGCGAGTCCAACACATACACGACATCTGTAGCACGAAGGCTAAGTGTTCTGCCTGGCGTAAAAGAGGTCTTAGAAGTTACTGGTGAGAAAGACATAGTCTTAAAAGTCGAAGTTTCAACACCCATTGAGCTCAATCAAGTGATAGAAGGTATTAGGAGTCTCAGAGGGGTAAAAGAAACATACACGATGCTTGTACTGAAAAAGCTCTCCAACAGCTAGAAAAGCTAAAAGCTAACATTTAACTAGACCTCTTTCAAACAGCTTATACCCACAACAAGGGACAATGCTTGTTTAGAAAGTCTACAGATGGGCCCATCTCAAGACATATCAATAGAAAAATATCTAGCAAGATAACAACATTTTTGCTCAAACATTCTACACCTATAACTCCAAACCAACTTACAGTACTCATCACCATCGTAGGCATTATACCATCGCTACTGTACATGTTTCGAGACCCTATACTAGCTGCCATAGCCGGCATAATAGTGCAACTAAACTCAATACTAGATGGTGTTGATGGCGAGTTTGCTCGTGCAACTGGCCGTACAACTCCTTACGGAGCCTTCCTAGATGCTACCCTGGATAGGATTGTTGATGTTAGCATCTTGGGCTCTATAGGCTATGCTTTAACTCTAACAATGCCTCAGTCGACATCGATGGTCTACCTGGTCTCTCTCGCTGCTGTAACTGGTTCACTGCTTGTAAGCTACGTTCATGCTCGTGGCGAAGCTAGTCTAAAAATGCATCCTGGAAAGATTGGTGTAGCATGTTGGGCTTCTAGAGATGTTAGGCTATTCCTCGTCTTCCTATTCTCGCTACTAGTACCATTTGTTGGCTGGCAAAGTCTTCTAGCGTGTCTAGCCATTATTGCTGTTACCAGCTATACCTACGTCTTTTGGAAGTTGTATGAGGTGTGGAGAATGGGGGTGGGTAGGAATGGTCAAGCTAGCAGTAATCCTGGCCAGTGGTGAAGGATCAAGACTGTCTAAAGTTGCTGGTAGATATGGCAAGCCTCTAGCAGATCTCTTCGGCTTCCCACTGATAGTATATCCACTATCCTCTCTTGCTGCTGCAGGTGTTAGCGAGTTCATCATCGTTGCAAACATGTACAATGAAGAGCTTATTAGGAGAAGACTTGCCGAGCTTGGCTTTCGCGAAAACACGATTGTCGTGGTTAATAGGAGGCTAGGGGAGGCAGGTGCAAGCCTCATCAAAGCACTTGAAGAAGTTGGAGAGAACAATTTCATACTGTCAATGTGCGACCACGTCTACACAAAAGAGCATGTGGAAAGGCTGCTTACGTGTAGCGAAATGATATGCGTTGCAGGAGATAAAACACCTATGTTTGTCGAGGTTAGAGAAGCAACGAAAATTAAAGCTGTGAATAGGCTAGCCAAAGTATTCTCTAAAACACTTACAACCTACACCTACATAGATACAGGTGTCTTCTACATATCCAAAGATGCTAGAGACCCCATTTTCGAGGTAGCTGTATGCCCAGAATGTATGAGTCTCAACGACATCTGGAACCAGCTTATATCGAGAGGTTATAG
>DQUB01000207.1 GCA_015662475.1 Pyrodictium sp. | reverse complement strand
TTGGTGTAGGGGTTGGTGTTGGTGCTTTAGAGTCTGCTGTATCGGTTATTTTGCGTGTTCGTGAAGAGTATGGTGCTAAATGTGCTGTTCTCCTCTATACCAGTCGCACGGTTTCAACGGTTAGTAGGCTTTTGGATCTGTTTAGAGAGTTTAGCGATGTCGTAAGACTTTATCCTTGCAGTGTAGCTTGCGAGGAACCTGGCTGTCTTGAGGCTTGGCTCCGAAAAGATGTTGTAGAGTTTCTTGGAGGGAAACTTGGCTGGAATAATGTTGTTGTTGTACCTACTCCCGGGTCTCGTAGAATGGCAGCTGCATTAGGCATGGCTGGTAGCGGAGATGTGGATGTTGTCCATGTCGACTTCTATTGGGGGCTTTGGTCTGGTCTTGCATATCCTCTAGTGCCAAGGGTTTTGGAGCCACTCTACATACTCAATCCCGTCCATGGGAGGCCAAGGGATGTAGAGCCAGTGGATAAGGGGAGTTTGAAGAGGTTGGGTAGGAGGTTGTTGGAGGGTTTGCCGCCGTTGAGGAGGAGAGTTGGCGAGCTTGCTCTTCTGCTCAATGTGCAGAGCATTGGTTCGCGTGTTGCTCATAGTAGAGATGGTATATCATGCGATAGGGCTACGGATAGGGTTAAAGTCGAGGTTTTCGGTGAACAGTTTGAAGTTGTTGTGTGGGATTGGTGTAGTTTTAGAGACTGGGTGAAGGTGGCCAATAGGCTTAGAGAGAAGCTTGCAGAGTTTAGCGGTGATGGAGAGTGTGGTGAGCTGTACCGTTTCCTCATACGTGCTTCTGGTCTTGAGCGTATAGTGTTGGACCATGGAGAGCCTCTTAGAAGCGTTGAGAAGCCGGTGGTTATTGACACCAATCTTGTCTATTGGGGTTCGCATAACGATTGCTGGGAGGGAACGAGGATTGTTGTGCCATATGCTGTACAGGCAGAGGTGTTGAAGAGGTATGCTGAAGCGCTTAAAAAGCCTAGGCTGGATAGAGTGTGCCAAGCTCATAGAATGGCTATGGACTTGCTAGCCTACTACCAGCTTCTAGAACTTCTACACTGCAACCGCCAAACGATAATACCTTCACCACCGCCACCAGCAGATACTGCCATACCATCCATAGACCCTCTCCTTCTAGCAGGCAAGATAATGGCTACAGGAGATCGTGGAGCTTACGAGCTTTGGAAAAGCCACCCATCTTCAAAGATAGCTGAACCCAAGCTTGCAACAACAGCGCCTCTAGACGAGAAAGACTATGCTGACACAATCTACGCAATACTACAGCTAGCAGCTCTAACGCAGATACTCCCACAACAACTGCGGGATAGTGTAAAAGTGAAGATAACAGTACATGTGGAACCCTATAGAGCAGCTGATTAGAGAACCTAAACCAGGCCACTTGCCGTCTACCTATCACCGTCTCGCCTGCTACACCACACCTTTAAAGCCAAAATTATGCGCCATATATTCCCCCATTTCAATTCTTATACGGTAGTTGGCTAAGCAATATCTGTTACATCAGAATCTCGTTAAATTCCATGATAGAAACGTAGTTATATCGAATCTCCTTGTAGTTGGTAGCGTTAAGTGGAGTGGAGAGGCATGCCAGCTCTATCTCGTTTAGGACTAGTTTTGGCAGTGGTCATAGCCATTGTAGTTGTTGGTGTAGCAGCATGGTATTATCTAGCTTTGCAGGGACCTGGAGCTCCTGAGGCTAAACCTGTAAAGATTGTGTGGGCTTCGACACAGCTTGTTCCACCAAAAGAGCAGGCTTTTGTTAGGCAGGAGTTGTTGCCCGAATTCGAGAAGGAGACTGGGATAGATGTTGAGTTTGTGGGTATGAGTTACAGTGACCTGTCTCTAAAGCTTGAAAGCGAGCAGAGAGCTGGCAAGGTTACTATTAGCGTTATAGCAGATTTGCATGGTGGTCTCGACCTCTTCGCCTCTAAAGGTTGGCTTGAAGATCTAAGCAAGTTCCCACCATTGACTGGGCGTACTTTCCCACAGGTGTTGGAGCAGTATAGCCGGCTTCACGGTATAAAGGCCTATGTGCCATGGCTTACAGCAACCTATGTAATGGTTGTAAACAAGAAAGCTTTCGAGTACCTACCACCCGGTCTTACTGAAGAGGATGTGATTAAAGGGACGGAGAAGTGGACCTATGACGCTCTACTTGCCTGGGCTAAGAATCTCTACGAGAAAACTGGCAGGAAGCTGCTAGGATTCCCAGCAGGGCCTAATGGTCTATTTGTTAGGTTCTTGCACGGCTACCTCTACCCCTCCTTCACAGGAGCCCAAGTAAAGAACTTTGATAGTCCTGAAGCAATAGAGATGTGGAACTACCTCAAAGAGCTTTGGAAGTATGTTAACCCAGCAAGCACTACGTGGGATGCCATGGCAGATCCATTACTGCGTGAAGAAGTGTGGATAGCATGGGACCACACAGCTAGGATAAAGGACGCGATAACCACTAAGCCTGACGAGTTTGTTGTAGTGCCAGCGCCAAGAGGTCCTAAGGGTAGAGGCTTTATACTCGTGATTGTGGGCCTCGCAATACCGAAGAATGCTCCAAACCAGGAGGCAGCATGGAAACTCATAGACTATCTAACTAGGCCAGAGACTGAAGTGAAGATATTGAGGAAGGTAGGCTTCTTCCCAGCAGTACAAGAGGCTAGCGGCATAATACCAGAGGGGCCCCTCAAAATACTCGCCGAGGGTGTGAATAGGCAACTCTCTAC
>DQUB01000134.1 GCA_015662475.1 Pyrodictium sp. | reverse complement strand
GACACGCTAGGGCTACCACATATACTAATGAGGTTCTATACAGTTCCAGATGTTAAACAGGCTAGAATGAGTGTTGCTTGGAGCCTATTGTTCATAGGCCTACTATATCTTACGGCACCAGTCTATGCTGCACTAGCAAGCTACAAGATACTGCAAGATTTGTACGCAGTAGCAATGCCGCTTAACGGGCAACCCATAGAGGTTGTCAAAGAGACGCTTATGAAGGAAGCATGGGTAAGGAAGTGGATGGTAACTGGGCTAGTAGGCATTAAAGACTTGAACCACGATGGTGTATTCCAGTATCCGAATGAGCTCTTTGTGCACAAGGACATTATAGTGTTAGGTCTACCAGACATGTATGGTTTAGGCGCACTTGTAGCAGCCTTTGTAGCGATAGGCGGTTTGTCAGCAGCACTATCAACAGCCGATGGTCTGATCCTCGCCATGACAACAGCTGCAACACACGACTTCTACAAGACTCTAATAAGACCCGAAGCAACCGAGAAAGAGGAGGTGAAAGTTGCTAGGATAGCGATGGCAGCAATAGCCGTAATTGCTGGTGTCATAGCATACTTGCAGATAACCAACCCGGTGATAGGCGCCTATGTTGCAAAGACTGTTGGCTGGGCATTTGCCTTTGCGGCAGCCACACTCTCACCTGCAATAATACTGGGCATATTCTGGAAGAGAACAACAAAAGAAGCAGCAATTATAGGTATGTTTGTTGGGCTTGGAGTAACGCTGCCATACGTTATAGGTGTGGAGCTTGGACTAATTCAGCCAATAGAAGTGCTGGGTAGCAAGATAGGTAGCATTGCATGGGGTGTGATAGGGTTCTTCACCAACCTTGCAACGACGATAGCAGTATCTCTATTAACGCCGCCACCACCAAAACATATTCAAAAGTTGGTAGAGGATATTAGGAAGCCTTAAACCTCTTCTAAATGTCTGGGACAAGTTTGCTAGACCTACAAGTTTTTCTCCAATCCAAGGTTTTTCCCCACCTTCCTCAACACGATATAGATCACCTCCTCTCCTGCACAAAAGTAGTTCTTTTGAAGCGTGGCGAAAAGAGGAGTAGAAAGGCACTCTACGTAGTCTATCGGGGTAGAGTAAGAATTGATAGCGAAGAGCTTGTCTCTGGCGAGTACCGTTTAGGCAAACATATAGAGGCTATAGAGGAAAGCATAGTTTTAGAGATCGACGAGAAATGTGTGTCAGGTGTACAGCTAGCACCTCCAGTCATAATTGAGGAAGAGTGCCGCATTAACAGGCTTGTGAAGAGAAGCCCTATAACTGTATCCCCCACTACATCAGTCATAGATGCTGTAAAGATTATGGCGGAACATGGCGTGTCATCGGTGGTTGTTGTCGATGGTGAGAAGCCGATTGGCATATTTACTGATACAGATTTACGGAAACTTGTAGCTAGTGGTGGTGAGCTCTACAAGCCTATTGCAGAGTATATGAGTAGGAACCTGATAACCATAAGCTCTGAAGCTTCCTGTCTTGAAGCTGTCTATAGGATGATGCTTTACAATATAAAACACTTGGTTGTTGTTGATGCATTCGAGAAGCTTGTAGGTGTTGTAACAGTCCGCGATATAGCTTACATATACGGTCCATACCACCTCTACTACATAAGGCGGATAAGGTCCTCTCATAACATTGAGGAGCTCTTG
>DQUB01000128.1 GCA_015662475.1 Pyrodictium sp. | reverse complement strand
CTTTATTCGAAGCCTCCTCATAACCTCATACGCTGCTAGCAGCGTTTGCCGATCCCAAACCTCTTCAACAGTCTCAAACATATCCTTGTCTTTAAACCTCTTATACTTTGGCAACCTGCCCCCCAGAACATTCTACCAGCTAGGGGCGAAGAAGCTTGGCGTCTAGAAGAAGAGAACTATGAAAGAATATATCGATGTTGGAAGAGGGCCAAGTTTTAGGCTAAGCTAGCTCCTCCATCAGCTCGCGAAGTTCTTGTGGTAGAAGCCCTTTCTCCATCAACTTTTTAACTTCGTCACCAACATACCTATACACAACATCGCCACGATCTGGCTTGAAATCCCAAGGCGCTACAAGTATTACATCGCCTTCTTTGATCCAAACACGTCTCCTCATACTACCTGGAATACGAACTTTACGTGAAACACCATCAGCGCATCGAGCTAGAAGATGGTCTGCACCTAAGAGTCTCTCAACAATACAGAGCACTGTACCTTCCTCCTCACTAGGTAATGGAGGTTCTTTAGGCCTCTCTTCCTCCTCACGCCTCTTCTTCCCAACCATGACCCGGTCAACACCCGGCCTTTTCCTACCCTACAACCCACTTAAGAGTACTCTGGTAGGCTAGAACTAGCCTTCCAATATAGCGTCTACATACTCGTAACCTAGCAGGTATGTCTTACCCTTGTACGTTGCAAGAATAGCTTTTGCACCTGGCCTCACAGTACCCTCTATAATCACATGACGTTTGCTCAGCTCAACATACTCGTAATTCCTGTCTAGAAGTTGGATGTGGATTTCTGACGGTGTTTCAACAACAACCTCAACAGTGTGTATCTCGTCAAACTTTAGAGGTTTAATTAGCTTCCACGCATCATCTACATTAAGTCTATGCTTTCTCGATGAACCTAGCACGCGGTAGTAGACATACCCTCTACCTATCTCCTCCACAACTATCGGTGTATCCTTGTAACATGCTATGCTTCCAGGATGGAAGAAGGGGAGTCTAACAGAGATGGTGAGTCTCCCCAATCTCTTACCATCGCTTCTCCTACCAACCAGCTTGAAACTCTCTATGACCTTAGCTCCAAAAGCAGCTCTGATTTTCGCCGCTAACGCTCTAGCAACACTCTGATCCGAAAGTTTCAAGTTTATACCTTCACGAACCTCCTCTATCTCCACTATAGCCTCCTTAACATCTTCAGGAAGTTTTTCGAGAAGTTTTTCGAGAGCTTCTCTCTGCTCTTCACTCAACCTACCATCATAGCCTCTCAACTGGATAACCGCATTGAAACTGCCAGCTGCCCGTTGGAAGCAGAGGGGGCAGAGCTTCTTCTCCACAAACAATTGGACAACATAGTCTCTTCTATACTCGCCACTAACACCCTTAAACTTGCCCCTAACATGTGCAACAAGGAATGTGCCTTTATAGGGATCGGATACTATCTCCACGCCATCAACACTATAGTAGTCAACGTGTTCTGTAGGCTTAAAACGCGCCATCAACATAAGCCTAGCAACTTCGCCAATATCGCCAGCTGCAGGCATCCAACGACCTTGATAGAAGTAGGAGCCACAACGTGGACACACTACAATTCTTAAGCTCTGCGGTACACTGCCAAACCCGTAAAGCTCCAAGTAGCAGTTGATACAAACTCTACCATCAACCAGAACGTCTACCTCTTTGCCACACCGAATACACTGTCGCATTTCTACAAACCACCTACTGGCTAACAAATCTTATGGTCTGCGCATGTGGCACTCCAGCAACACGAAGAACAGCTTGAGGGTGTACTAGCCCAGCTTTAATTGCTGCTTGCACGGTATTCTCGCCAACGAGGTTTAATATTGTTGCTGTTGAAGCTTCTCTTATCGCTATACTCAAAGGTACAAGTTCACCACCATAAAACCTCTCATCTACGTGTAACACAACATCTTTCTCTACAAGTTTAACGCCTAGAAGCTCAGCATCACAGATAGCTACTAGCTTCTCTCCCCTAACATTATAGACTTTCATGTATACCATAGGTTCTACAAGCTCTCCGCCACCCATAACCTTTACACACCCAAAACACAGCCTCTAGCTAGAAGTGGTAAGGCTACTACCCCTAATAGGCTAAACTTTGTAGTGGTTGAGAAGCTTAGAATGGTGGTACAGGCTGTTCTGCACCACAAGCTTCACAGACTAGTATCCAAGCTCTATCGCGTTTCTCCAACCTTGTGTCTGGAGCACCACATGTTGGACATATAACGTATGTCTTGACAAACCTTTGTAATAGCGTGTTTAGAGTTTGCGCTGAAACCCTAATGTTTATCGTGAGAGAACCGCTATCTTCATCAAAGTTTCCTGCAGCTCCAAGCTCTTTGAGGAGATACCTCATGATAATCCTCGGCTCTCTCCTCATAACATCACACAACTGTTTAAAGTTCTTAATAATGGTCTTACTGCCAACCCTCTCAACAATTAAACGTGGTAGCTCAAATCTTGAAGCTCTAGCTCCTCTTGTTGGTAGCTTCTGGTAGAGTCTCTCTAACAGCTTATCATAGTCGTAGAGGAGCTCGATATTGCTAGGTTTAACCATACTCTCTACCCCAGGCTACTCGCCAGCCTAGGATACTAAATTAGCTTCTAGCTAATGTAACAAACGTTATGGGGGTCTAGTGTGCCAAGCGTCTACATCGAAACCTACGGATGTTCGCTAAACCATGCAGATACAGCTTTAGCAAAAACTGTGCTAGCTAAACGTGGCTACACCTTCACAGACAATCCAGAAGATGCTGACGTGATTATAGTCAACACGTGCACTGTTAGGATGGATAGCGAAGAGAGGATGAAGAAGGTCATTAGAAGGCTTAGGGAGATCGCTTTGAAAAACAATGCTAGATTGATTGTTGCAGGCTGCATGGCTGCTGCACAACCATTTACCGTGAAAAGAGTTGCACCAGAAGCTGTTCTAGTAAGTCCTTCGAACATGCACTTGATATGGAGAGCTGTAGAAGAAGGAGTTGACCTGCTTAGAGAACCAGAAGAAGCTAAGACACGTGTAATGCCAGAGCCAAAGTATGCTATGAGAGGCAAGATTGCAGAGGTTCCACTTGTCGATGGCTGTCTAGGCAATTGCAGCTTCTGCATAACGAGAGTTGCTAGACGCCATGTCTATAGTAGACCTCCAAAACTAGTGCTAGAATATGTCAGGAAGCTTGTCAGCCATGGTGTTGTAGAGATAAGGCTGACTGGACAAGACACAGCAGTCTACGGCATAGATATTGCTGGGAAGCGTCTACTACCAGACCTTGTACGAGACATTGTAGAGTTAGACGGCGATTTCATGGTTAGAATAGGGATGATGAGCCCAGACCAGCTTCAACCAATACTAGACGAAATCGTCGACGTTTTAAAACATCCAAAGGTGTACAAGTTCCTACACATACCAGTTCAAAGCGGCGATGATAGAGTGTTGAAGATTATGGGGCGCCGATACACTGTAGACGATGTCAGAGAGATTGTAAAGTATGTTAGATCGCGTATACCTGGAATAACGATTGCTACAGACATAATAGTTGGACATCCAGGAGAAGATGAAGAAGCTTTTGAAAACACCTTAAAACTGCTAGAAGAGTTGCGCTTTGAAAGAGTACATCTAGCACAGTATACCCCCAGACCACGAACTATTGCAGCTGCTATGCCACAGGTACCAGATCCTGTTAAGAAGGAGAGAAGTAAAAAGGCTATGGCTGTTATAGAACGTATAGGCTTTGAAGAGCATAGTAGGCTTGTAGGCTCTAGAGCACGCGTACTCGTTGTTGGTCCTGCAGAGAGGGGAGGGTTAGAAGGAAGACTGTACAACTATGTGCAAGTGATACTCCACGAAAAAGTTGAGCCTGGATGGCATGAAGTAGAAATTGTTGAAGCTACATGGTACGATGTTAGGGGGAAGATAATTTGAGCATGCCTAAACCATTAGCCCGCCATCGACAACTTCACATAAAACTGTGAAGAGAGTGTAGATGGTATGGTAGAACTCCGAACCTCTTCAACTCTTATTCCCGCGTACGAGGTGGGTTTAGAGCATGTCTAAGGCTAAGGAAATTGCTGCTGAGAGAGCTTATCAGATAGTGAAGCAGATGCTTAACCGCATTCGAGTCCTAGGTATAGGTACTGGTTCAACTGTTCGACTCGTCGTAAGCAAGCTTCTAGACGATGTTGAAGCTCGCAAAAGGTTGTCTAGCGTTAGAGTTGTCGCATCTAGTCTTGACACGCTATACTTGCTCGAGGAGATGGGGGTACAGGCAAGCTTAGAAATTCCAGCTGATGGCATAGACTTCTATTTTGATGGAGCTGACGAAGTTGCCCTTGGGAGACACGGTACTTGCCAAGTTTTAAAAGGTCGTGGTGGTGCTATGGTGCGAGAGAAACTGCTTGCTTTCTACTCGAAGGAAACCCTACTGGTTGTCGATGAGAGTAAGATCTCTAACGTGTTGGGTGAGAAGAATAAGCCTGTTCCCGTAGAAGTAATGGCTGATGCTCTACGAGCTGTCAAAAAGTTTTTAGAAAATCACGGTGTAAAAGTTGTTGTACGTCAAGGTAATGGTAAGGATGGGCCGGTAATTTCGGATAATGGTAACCCAATACTCGACACATGGCCTTGGCACATGCCTGTTCACCGCTACGAGGCTCTATTAGACACTATACCAGGCGTTGTTGGACATGGAATATTCCTAGGCTATTTTGATAGAGTAGTTGTAGGCTATACTGATGGTGCAAAAGAGTACGTGTGTAGGAGGACAAGATCGGCTTGGATAACGAAGTAGAAAGCTTTACCCTTGCTAGCAAAGCCTACAAAGGTTTACTAGAAAAGCTTAGAGGAGAGCTCGCTCGAGAAGTTGAAAATGCGCCTGCTAGTGCAAGAGAGGCTGTCGCGTCTCTCAAGGTTATAAGGTTGAAAAAGCCTGATGAAATATGGGCTGTTTTGGGCCGCCACAACGACTATATAGTCATACCGTCGACATACTGTAGCTGCCCACACTTTACAATACACGTTGTCGGTATGAGCTGGCACAAACCATGCTACCATCTAGTCGCAGTAGAACTTGCTAAAAGGAGTAACAGGTTTAGAGATCTATCGGAGAAGCTTACTAGAGACGAGCTATACGAGATAGTCTATGAGATACTCTACGAGGGTAGAAGTAGGCTATTACGACGTCTAGTCTATGGGGGATGATGGGCCCAGGCGGTTCAGAGCCCTTGTAAGGGGCAATGAAGTGTTTAGCCTTGGCTGACCTATAACCTAGCCTGGTATGGCTGGTAGGGTGTTGTCTGCTTGGCTAGGAGTTTGATAAGAAGGCTTGCTGAACAGCTTTACGGCCCTGAGAAGGCTAAAAAGTTTTGGCAGAGGCTCGAAATAATAGGCGATATAGCAATAATAAGACAGCCTTTCGATGTAAGTCTTGATGAGCTAAAACCTTTGGCTGAAAAAATACTAGAAGAGCTACCCTACATCAAGAGCGTGTGGGCAGCTGTTTCGCCCGTAGAGGGCCAGTATAGGCTTAGGAAGTTTGCACATTTGGCTGGCGAGAAGAGGAGTGAAACCATCTACAAAGAGCATGGCTGCTTATTCAAACTCGATATAACGCGTGTATACATATCGCCAAGACTAGGCTACGAGCACATTAGAATTGCAAGACTGGTAGAACCTGGAGAAGTTGTAGTGAACATGTATGCTGGTGCTGGCCTCTTCTCAATAATAATTGCACGCTATGCAAAACCCAAGAAGGTGTATAGCATCGATATAAACCCTGACGCATACCGCTACATGGTTGAAAACGTTAAACTCAACCGTGTCGAAAGCATTGTAGAGCCCATCTTAGGCGATGCTGCAAAAGTGATAGAAGAGAAGCTTGTCGGTGTAGCTGATCGAGTGCTAATGCCGCTACCAGAGCTTGCTTTGGACCATCTGCCATACGCTGTCAAAGCTCTTAGAAAGGATGGTAAGAAAATTATACACATCTACTTACACGTACATGCTGGTCGTGGTGAAGACCCGATTGAGAAAGGATGGAAAATTGTGGTAGATAGACTTGACGAGCTAGGCTTGAAAGCTGAGAAACTTTTTGGACGTGTTGTAAGAGATGTTGGGCCTAGATGGTACCAAGTTGTGCTAGACATTAGAGTGTTGAAAAAATCAAACTAAACCAACTACACTTTTTAGAGGGAGAAGTTTAACGGGCTGGATTGTACAAGCTTAGAGGGTGTCTCTATGGCTCGGGTTCCCGTAAAACTAGTCTCTTGGGACGAAATTGTAGAGTGGAGTCGTGGGCTTGCAGAGCGCATTAGAGAGTCTGGCTACAAACCCACTATAATCATAGCTGTTGCTCGTGGTGGCTACGTGCCTGCTCGTCTACTCTGCGATTTTCTCGGCGTAGAGAATCTAGTGAGTATACAGAGTCAGCATTGGACTGAAGCGGCCAAGATGGCTGAAAGAGCAATTATAAAGTTCCCCTACAAACTCGATCTAAGAGGTCATAAAGCGTTGTTGGTAGACGACATAGTTGATACAGGCGATACTCTAATGCTTGCAAGAGACTATGTGTTGAGAGAGTGGAGACCCGACGAACTACGTATCGCAGTTCTACAGTGGATTAGTAGTGTTGCAAAGTTCAAACCAGACTACTACTATATCGAAGTTAAAGAGTGGGTTTGGTTCCAATACCCATGGACAAGACTTGAAGATACTATGCAGTTTATAAAGAGGATGGTTGAGGAGACCTATAAGGAGACTGGTAAGCGTGAATGGACATACAAGGAGATCGTTGAAAAGTTCAAAGAGTGGTATGGCATTGATGTTGGCGAGACATATTATAGGGATGCACTTCGCATGCTCGTTGAGAAAGGAGTATTGAAGGTTGAAGGCGAGAAGTACATCTACACACCATAACCATACAAAATTTTTAAGAAGGTGATGACCCAGCTATCGCTGAGCATTCGCGATGATTGGATTGGTCTTTGCTGATACACTCACACGCTTCTAAATCGCCTACAACTCTTGCTTGTGCCATTCTCGCCGCAATTACAAAGTCTTTAGGTGATATTGGCAACCATTTACGCAATTCACAATAAAACTCTGCACTAACAACACGTTCACTCGGTGGAGTGCCGCGTAACAGTCTTGAAATCTCAACATAGGCTCTTAGTCTTGCATCTCTACTACTCATAACTGCTCTAATTGCAGAGTCTATATCGCCGCATGTGATGTAGCGTGCTCTCAACACAATCTCTATGACAGCATTTATTCTGTTAGGCACGCCAAAGATGTCTCCATGGAACAGTATTTTACGCCGCTCTACATCGCCAAGCTTTTCTACAAGCATTTTTGTTGCACCGCGAACAGGGAGTATATCAACAACACCACCAACGATGAAAGCTTCAGCCTCGAAAACATCGTCTTTTGAGAGAGGTTCATCTGCCGAAGGATCTAACGCTATTATCTTCCTATAACCTCGCACTTCTAGCGCATCACGTGTACCTAGATGGCTGTAGTCTATCGCTGCTTTGCCTAGCATAAGGTGTACCCATTCAAGCATGCCTGGCCGAACATTTGTTAGCAGAAGGTGTTTGTCCCATAGATAGTAGCGTATCAGGTTTAGAGTGTATGCTATTTGCCTACGTAGGCTCTCCACCTCCTTCTCAAGCCTATGTCTTGGAAACCACCCCATGTCAATGACAAATATGGGGGTGGGTTTATCGGGAAGTTTGCTGTAGAGCTCCCAGAACCAACTCACACCATCCTCAACATACATTGCATCAGTCTTAGTGTCTCCACGGCCAAAGATAAACTCGTAACGTGCACCTTTATACTCTTCAGAGTAGGCAACACTTCCCACTCTAGAAGCTTCTACAATACCACCACGCCAGACTAGTATACGTATTGCAAGCTCTTGGAAAGGGTCTAACTTCATCCTCTTCTTCTCAAGCCATCTGCTGGAGGATACTCGATACCAGCTCTTTTCCCCCAACAACTCGTAGAGCCTATACTTTGGCTTCTCTCTTACAAGTAGCTCTGCAGATCTACACATGGTATCACGGTCTGGTACCGTGAGGTTCTTCATCCCCTTCACCTAGGTCTGGAGGGGGGTGAGAGGAGGTTCTTCATCCCGCCAAAGAGTCTTGCTATATTCGAGAGGAGGGTCGGCCTGGGGGTTAGTCATCAACCCCAGGGGGTCTGGCCGGGGAGTTCCCCTGGGTGACCTCATCCCTATACCATCATGGCTTTAAATAGGTGGGTTTTAAGCTATTATGTGCACTTGTAGTATCGTGCTACTTCCTCCACAATATCAACTGCTTTGTTAAGATCTGAAGTTGCTGTTTCAACCCAAACTCCGATATGGCCTTTACCCCAGAATGCATGTATTTGTCCACTAGCATCAGCTACAAGGTATACAGTGCACTCTCCCACAACCCTCTTGCCCAGAATCTTCAATGGTAGTACGCCTCTATCGCTATAGAGTGCTATTGCGTTGGCCATCATCTCCACAAGCTTCTCTGCATCCAGCTTTGACATGCTAACCCAAAGACGCACCCCACAAACATATTCTGAGATAATGGCGTCTATCACCCCTACATCACCGCTCCAATGCAGCTTGTTTATCTTTTCAACCGCTTCTTCTCCCTCGACAATGGACACAAGATGACCACAACCTGTTAGTGATTGTGGTACCGACAGTGTTTCGCTTCTATACAAGATCGCCAAGCTTGCTATAAGAAAGACAAATATTGGAATAATTGCTACAAATACTAATTTCTTCACACTAGGCATGATGGCTCCCAACTTGTCTGGGAAGGTGAGGTTGAGGTGGTGATATAGTTTGGCTAGACCATGGATACTGGGTCTCATAAACAACATTGTCAACCCATTGCCATGTACACTATCTCTCCCAGATGGTAGGCGGGTTACTGTGGAGAGAGTAGTAGTGCCTATGGCAGGTCTAATCCTATGCCTTAACGAGCTCGGGATAACCGTTGATCATGTTGTAGCTCTTCTACCTCGCCAACTTGGCACAGCAAAGAGGGCTATTGTGGAGAAAGAGGTTAAGCAGGCATGTAGCAAGATCGGGTGTACCGTTGAATATGTCGTGGTTGATGTTGGTGGTCCTTACACATCACTAGAGGTTGCTAATAAGGCTGTGGGAAGGATAGATCATGCAGAGAGACTTGTCATCGATGCTAGTGGCAGACTTTGGGGCGGCGTTCCCATAATGACTGTGCTATGGCCCTACCTTCTACAGAGACTGGTTGACGCAACACTCTCTATAGAGGGTGTCTATGAGCTTGCTAGGAGAAAGAATGAGCTTATGTACTTCGACGTTCTATCTGCCTACGAGACTAGTCTTGCTCTAGAAGCAGCATATCGTGCTGCAACCTGTGCCGAAACATCTCTTTTGAGAGAGTTGCTAGATAAGGCGGGTGTTTGGCCACCCATATCTGCAGGGATAGTCAAGGAGGTTGAACGTATACGCACTAGCATCTCTAGACTGGATTTCGAGCGTGCACTAGAAAGCGCTACACGACTTGTAGAGTTGCTGGCAAGCGCTAGAAAAGACCATCCCACTCTCGAGATTTTAGCTGCAAGACTAGGTATACCAGCAAAGATCGAGAAAAACTGTGTAGCGTTATGGCTGGTTCGAAAACTGCTTCTAGAAGGCTATACTGTTGAAGCTATGTTGGCAGCAAAAAGGTATGGATTGGGTCTAGGCGAGCTTATTGACAAAGCTCTTGAGAGGATATCGAGTGGAGAAAAGCTTCCAGGTGCACTGCTAAAAAGAGTTGTAGGTGAAATAGACAAGCTTTTAAGAAACTGTGGCTAGAAGCCTGCGAGAATCTCCCGTACAGTCTCGCCCACGTAGCGAACCTGCTCTTCAGTCAACCTGGAGTGAACAGGTAAGCTTAGAACCTGTTTTGAAGCCAACAACGCATTAGGACATGTTGTTGCTGATGAAGGGTATCCTAGAGCTCTGAATAGCGGTTGATCTGGTAGAGGTCTTGGATAGTGTATGGCCACCTCAATACCCCTATTCTTGAGTTCTTTGGCAAGCTCATCTCTGCTAACACCGGTTTTCTCCGAGTCAACACGTACAACATATTGGTGGTATACATGTCGATAGCCTGGTTTTTCCACTGGAAGTACTAGCCCTGTATTCTTGAGGATCTCGTTTAGAATAGCAGCATTCCTTCTCCTCCTAGCGATCATGCTTTCTAGTTTAGCAAGCTGTACAAGCCCTATTGCAGCCTGAATACTCGTCATTCTAAGGTTTTCGCCTAAAACAACATGCACGTATTTGCTGATTTGTCCATGGTTGCGGTAGAGCCTTGCAAGTTCGGCAACATCATCCCTATTAGTTGTTATCATTCCACCCTCACCCGTGGTCATATTCTTTGTAGCATAGAAGCTAAATGCTGCGCCATCACCCAACCCCCCAACATTTCCTTCAGGAGTACGTGCACCATGTGCTTGAGCTGCATCCTCGACAAGTACTAGTTTGTGGTCTTCTGCTATCTCTTTGAGAGCACGCATGTTTGCTGGATGACCGTATAGGTGGACAGCAATAATCGCCTTTGTTCTAGGTGTTATACGCTCAAGCACAGATTCTGGGTCTAGATTGTATGTCTCCAACTCTATGTCTGCGAAGACAGGTTTAGCGCCAACCATAAGAACTGTCGAAGCTGTTGCAAAGAATGTAAAACACGGCACAATAACCTCATCGCCTTCACCTATACCAAGACTCCATAACAGTGTTTTAAGTGCCGCTGTACCATTGACTACTGCTATTGCATGTCGAACCCCTACATACTCTGCAAATTTACGCTCAAACTCTTCAACTATAGGTCCATGAGCAAGCCATCCAGATTTTAGCACGTCCACAACAGCCTTTATCTCCTCCTCACCAATATCTGGTTCTGCTATTCTAACACGATACTTAGACAATATCTAGCACCCCACCACACCCCTACAGTGGGCCTACGATTGTGGAGGTTGTACAGGATGCAGTTTATCTACACAGTCTTAGCTTTTGGATGGCTATTACTGCTAGTGTACCTCATGTGGATGGCTTTAACAGCGAAAAAACATGATAGTAGAAGGATACGACATCTAGCATATGCAGCTTTATCGGTGCTCGCAGCCACACTGCTTGCAACCACACTAGAACACCTAGCAAACCTAGACTAGCAGTTCAGCTTTTCTTCGGGAGCTGATGGTTTTAATGGAACAATGCATATGAATACTAGGTCCTCACTTCCTGTGTTCCAGTACTCATGCTCTACATTTGGCGGTATGTAGAGGAACATGCCAGGTCTAACCCTGTACTTTCGAGAACCTATTCTAAACACACCTTCACCCCCAAGTATGTATTGTTCATGCTCCCAAGGGTGTGCATGTGCTGGTATGTGAGAGCCAGGCTCCATCCTTACTATCCTGAGAGCAAAAACTTTCGCATTATCATTCTTGCCTATAAGCCATCTTATGTAGACTCCTTCTAGCTTTTCACCACCAGCTTCCAACTCTTCCTCTACAATAGCAGAAGCATGCCCAACTTTCTCGCCACAAGGCCCAACAACAACATCTTTAACTTCGACAATGTTTTGAGCTTCTCTCAGGAAGGACCACCAGCACATAGCAACAAGCTAGACGAGTATTAAACCGAGCTAGGGTAGAACCGTGAAGAGTTGCTACGTGGAAAATGTTGTGGGTCATTACCGGCCCGGCATACATCACCTTAGTTTCAGCGGGCTAGGGGAGTGCTAGGGGGCCCAATCATCCCCAACTATAGGTTGACTTGACCAAAAACGAGAATTTTGGTATTGTGCCCCGCCTGACCGCCCCGCTTCATTGCACCCTTACTCGGGCCTCTGCGGGTGTGAGACCGGCGGGGCCCATGCAAGACATGTTCTCTGCCCCTATTTTAACGACCATGAGAAAACTGTAGTTGACTGCATAACGATTTGAGCAGATGTTCTACTCGACTAGCAGCACAACACCAATTTCATGTTGCGCGAGACGCGCGTATGGGCTGTAGGCTGTAAAGCTTAGGTTAGTTTATAGGTGATTGCATCGCTAGAAAACGAGTGTTGGGTTGCTCCATGGTTAAAAGGTTACGCATTATGTTACATCGCTTCAAAAATATAAGGTTTGGCTGTGTAAAAGTTTGAAGGAGTACACGCTAAGGGGTGTTGATGTCTGCCCGTTATAGGTGTTGATGTCGAGCCTGGTAACCCGCCTCGTTACTCGGTAGCTGTTGTAGAAGGTGGCAAGCTAGTTGCAAAATATGAGGGAGTGCCTCTTAGAAGACTTGTTAGACTCATCTGGGAGTACAAGCCTCGTATTGTAGCACTTGACAACATCTATGAGTTAGCCCCTTCAGAGCGTGAGCTAGCTCGTATCATCTCAATGTTCCCTGACACTGTTGAGATAGTACAGGTTACGAGGGCTCCCGATGGCACGCTATACGATTTACGCACTTTAGCCTCTATGCTTGGCATCAACGTTGGTCCTAAGCTTTCACCTCAAAAGACAGCCTATATCGTGGCACTCTTAGCCGAGAAAGGTTATGGTTCTCGTGTTAGATTTCTCGAAGAGAAGACAAAGATTGTCATTCGAAGAGGAAGGTGTGGTAGTGAAGGTGGTATGAGTCAACAGAGATACCAGCGAAGACTTAGAGCAGCTATTCTCAGAGCGACAAAGAGAGTAAAAGAGCTGCTTGACAAGCACAAGTTCGACTACGACCTAGTGTTTCGAAAGAGTGGTGGAGGGTTAGACAGCGCAGTATTCATAGTATATGCTCCTAGAGACGCTCTTAACGGGATAATAAAGCCGCACAATGGCAACGACATAATTGTTGAGATAAAACCAGTCTACTCTAGCCACATAGTGTTCGAAAGGCCTCAGAGACACCACGAGAAACCACGATATCTTATAGTCGGCATAGACCCTGGCATGTACACAGCTGTTGCTGGAATAGATCTTGAGGGAAGACTTGTCTTTGTAGAGAGTAGACGTGGCATGGATAGACTCTCAATAATAGAGTTGATATATAGGCATGGAATACCAGTGCTTATCGCTAGCGATGTAAAGCCTGCACCAGACCTTGTAAGAAAGCTTGCATCAAGTCTCCACGTACCACTCTTCGAAGCACCTAGAGACATGAGAGTTGAGGAAAAACAAGAGCTTGTTGAAAGATTTCTTGCACGTCAAGGCATCAAAATCCAGCTAGACAGCCACCAACGCGATGCACTAGCTGCAGCAATCAAAGCATACCATAGCCTCGAGTCAAAACTTAGACAAGCAGAATCTTACGTCCTAAAACTCGGCTTAGACGTAGATGTAGAAGCTGTAAAAGCTGCTATAGTCCGTGGCGCTTCGCTAGCTGAAGCTATAGAGGAAGAGATTGAGAAAAGAATAGCTGAGGCTGAAGCTGAACCTGTTCTCCAGAAAAGAGTTGTTAGAAGACCAAGTAGTGAAGATACGAGTAGGAAAGCTGAGGAACGTCTTAGAGCTAGACTTGAAGAGTTAGAGGCTGAAAATAGAAGACTACAACTTAGAATCAAAATGCTTGAAGAGGAGATCGAGAGACTGCAGGGGGAGCTTAGGCTTGTAAAAGCCGAGCTTGACCCTAAACTAGAAGCTGAGAGGAGGATAGAAGAGCTGAAGAGAACACTTGACCTTGTAAGAAGAGAGCTTGAGAGTCTTCGCAAAGAGAAGACAGAGCTTCAAGACCTATTCAGAAAAACTGTAAACTATGTACTTGAAATTGGTCTTGGCAGAGCTGCTATCGGATTTGTACTACCCCTACTTTCGCCCGAGAAAGTCAAAGAACTTGTAAGAAGTTATGGCGACTATCTCCGTGGAGCCCTAATAGTTATTGAGGAGGTGAATCCTGTCTACCTAGACCAGATAGACGTGCTTCTCGAAAAAGGTATTGCTGGTATTCTCCTTCCACGTTGCAGGCTAGAGTATAAGAGCTCATTCGAAGATAAGCATGTACCCGTATTGCCTCTCGAAGACTATCTCATAGAAAAACTTGGCCCACTAGCAATATTAAAACCTGAAGCTTATACTGAAGCTGCATTAGAGAAGATCTCGCTAGAAGAGAGGAAGCGTCGAGAAGAAAAGAAGTTCCTGAGTAAAGATGAGCTACTCAAAATGTTCGAGGAGTATAGAATGCAGAGAGCTCGTGAACTTTTCGGCGAAACCTAAAACACTGTTATACGTCCATCGACTATTGCTCGTGTGTACTTTGCATAGGAGTCTAGTATCTCGCTCACAATACCCTCAACTTCTCTTCTAATTTCGCTCGTTATCTCGGCATCCGGCTTTTCTGGCAATATCTTGACGTTGGCTATTAGTGGCTCGTTAATAGGTTTACCTATCTGGCTTAATAGTTCTACATAGACTTCTCTAACACCTTTAACCTGCTCGTATATTTTCTTGGCAGCATCCATTGCCATGACATTGTATATCTTGCCTACATGGCTAACAGGGTTCTTGCCTGCAGCAGCCTCAAGACTCATAGGCCTCATCGGCGTTATAAGGCCATAAGCTCTATTACCTCTACCGGTAGCACCATCATCTCCATGCTCTGCACTTGTACCAGTCACAGTTAGGTAGACTATGCCCTTGTCTGGTTTATCACCAGTATTTACGTGGACTCTAACCGTATAGTCTGGTGCTATCTTTGAAGCAAGATCTAGCACTGCTTCTCTAATAGCCTCTTTAACAGACAAGTAGTGGTCTAGATCATGCACTAAACCTGACACTATAGCTGCAGCAATGGTAAGATCTATCTCCTTACCACGTCTAAGACCCATAACCTTAACGTCTTCTCCCACCTCTGGATGACGCTGCTTGAAATCGCGGCTGTTTAGAAGACGCTCTGTCTCATACACAAGCTTTTCAAGTGTTGAAAATGGGGCAAAACCCACACCAACACTAGTATCGTTTGCTAAAGGCACCTTCTTTCCGAGCTCAAAAATGCCTACTAAATCAGCACTACCCTTACCAATCTTGTAGTCAACAACTACGTGCTCTTCTGGGTCTAAGAACCGGAAGTTCCTCTTAATCCACCCTTTAACAGCTCTCAATATTAGAGTTCCTATGGGAACACTTTCAACGCTACCATCAGGTCTTCTTACCTCTGTAGTTGCACGGCCAGAAACTATAATGTAGATTGGCTGTAGAACCTCGCCACCGCCAAAACGTGGTGCTGCTTGCCCACCAACAACGAGAACTTTGTCGAGATTGTGGTGGAGTATTGCGCCATAATGCTCTAAATAGTATTTCGATAGGATTCTACTTGCTTCCTCAGCTGCAGCATCAGCAATATAGTCTGGATGGCCTACTCCTTTCCTCTCAACAAGCTCTACTTCGAGTGCCTCTATCGGCTGCCCAGTGATCTTCTCTACTACAATGTTTTTTGCCACTACAGACCACCAAACACACAATTGGGGAAATCAACCCAATAATTTTACTAACCTTAAAGACACTACAAACATGTCAATAGCATTTAACCATGCATCAACATTTCATAGTCAACGCTTACGAAGAGGATATGGCTACCTCTTATCAGCACACGTCCATACTTTACCTTTGGACTGCCATCTTCGTTAAGCTCCATACAATCGCTAAGTACTAGGTTCATCGTGCCATCTGTCATTTCAAGCTTGCCCACATATTCACTACCATCCTTAAGCTTTACAAGCACAGTATGATTCACAGCTTCTCTCAAAACTCTTAAAGGGCTAACTCTCTTAGGGGTGCTCACCAGCGCCTCACCCTCTACAAAAACTCGCTCTCGGCTAACAACTTCAGCTTAGGGACTAAATAAGGGTATCCAAGTACACGCACACAGTGTGACAAGAGGGTGTCTCATCCTTCAACAACACTACCTTCACTCGCTCTAACTAGCCCTTCTTCAACAAGCTTTTTGAGAACATTTTTCAAATTCTCAATCAGTTTCCCTGCATCATCAAACTTTCTAGTTACGTGTAGCACTGGATAATCTGGCAAACTAGTATCCAGCTCGTATTTCAACTCACCAGTAAGTCCCAGTATAAGCTTCAACGCTGTTTTGAAGGAGTTCATGTAGTAGTCGAATTCTTGTAGCGTCGAGTCTGAAGATGGGAGGTTTATCGATGTTGTCACATAGTAGCCTTTTTCGCCCTCCTCAAACTCGCCTATCTGCACTACTACTTCTCCTACATGAACACGTATGTTCTCCTCCGCCTCATAACTAACTCCAAGTTCATCCAATACCTTCCGAAGCTCTTTAATCCAAGTCTTGCCTTTCTCACTCACTACGCCTTCACCTCACAAACCTGCTCTCTTTACCACTCTTCTAGTTTTATGCTTGACTTGAAGAGTGTTATGCTTGCATGCCAAGGCTATGTATAAGAGAGGGGGCAGCAAAACAGTTGTTTGGTGTAACCGTGGCAAAGATTAAGAAGTTGATCTTGGTTACAGCTAAACACATGCCCCAACACAAATACTTTAGCGAGCTAGCAGAAGAGCTTAGTAAGAAAATGGGTGTTGAGCTAGAGGTTAGAGAAGAAGATTATGCCTTTCTAGCAGAACATGGTGATACTGACGAGTTTGGAATGCCTTGGACCCCTCAACTACTCGCCGAGCTAGACGATGGTAGGATTGTAGTACTCTTGTCTAAAATGCCGTTTGATGAGAAGACGTTGAAGTTCGATGTTAATCGAGCACTAGAAATTGTTATGGAGAAGGTTAAAGGTTTAGAGTGAAGGTTTAACGGCACCTATAAACACCTATTCCACTTCGACAAATCCTCTCCAAACATTCTAGCGAAACTTTTTTCACCTTCTCTACGTCCGCCGCGTAGAATAGATGTGTGATGGCTTCTCTATCGTCTGTAGAGCCAAATCTAGGTATTGGCGCAAGTTCGCGTTCTAGACATTTTGCTAGTGTTGTCTCGATAGCACGACCCCAAACACCAACACAATAGTATGCAAACAATACGGTTGCTCTAGAACTTGTTGTCAGCCTGTCAATATGCCAAAACACTTTCTTCTCCTTCGCACAATGCCGCGATAGCCTTGCTCTTAAACCACCTGGCCCACCAGCACTACCTACGTAGGCATAGTAGCCTGGTTTTAATCCAACAACTCTACGGCTGAGAACAACTTGGATTTCATCTCTAAGCTCTACTATGAGGATATAGCTTCCCTTCTCCTTCAACTGTACTCCCAAGGTTTTAGCCAAGGTGGTGCTTTTACCACAAACTGATATGCTTTCTCAATAAGCTCTCCACTCAACAAACCTCTACCAACAGCTTCGTCTAGTCTGTAAACTGAAACGCTGTAGCTACTCGCTGATTTAGGCAACCACTCTCTAACCCTAGACTCTATCGCCTCTTTCGCATCTACATGTACAGGTTTTTTGAGTACATACAATATGCCGTCTTCGGACACCCATGGGCCTACACTTGTAGAGGTTAGATGTTTTTCGACAAATCTTAACATGTTATTTTTCTTCCAAACAGGTGGACCTCTATGAAGGACGAGAGGAGGTTTAACCTCTTCACCAACCTCGACAAACACCCAAATATTCTTAGAATCAACATACACCGAGTAGTCCACTACGCTAAAGCCCAGGTTCTCTAGTAGAGATGCTAGTCTTCTCGCAACACGCCAACCAATACCCCAACCAACATCTTCTACGATCTTTTCAGGAGACTCTAAACGGACAACGATTATCCGTCTAGCTCGCCACCCAGCTTTCTCCAACAGCTTATTGGGAGAAGAAGGTGGTTTAGGCGGGAAGAAGAAGGCTTTAGAGGGCGATTTAAGGTATAGGGTGGACGCGAGTATAAAGAGTGCAAGACTTCTTCTAGAAACTGCTGCTGCAACATTACGGTTAGGGTCTACAGGATCTGGCACAAACATCACACTATCGGGATACTTGCGTCTCAATCTACGTGCTTGTTCGAGAGTTGTTCCTGGAGGAGCTATGTATACGGGAGGTCTCCACTCTACTGCTGCCTCTAAGACTTTTCGAAAACATCCAAAAGTTGCTATGAGGAGCTCAACGAGATAGCCGCTAAACCCTCTAACAGCAATCTCAGCACCGTACACACCAACACCTTTCATAAACCTTTTGAGTAGTCTAACCTCATCCAGCTGCCACGGCTCTAGATGCCTCTTAACATAGTTTGTGTGGAAAGGTGTTCTATCAACAGCTGTAAGAGGTTTTTCTCCAGCCTCTATCCTGCAGCCAGGAACCACCTCTACCCAGACAGGGTCAACATAGACTCTAATGTAGGGGTGTTGAGCATAGCTGTACTCAACATGATAACCTCGAAACACTCTTTTCTCGAGAACACGTAACAACCGATCAACAACAGCTATCGACAAACAATAGCTCTTATCAAGCAAGATGAAAACATCGATATCAACATCGCCACTAAGCCAAGTATCTTTCGCAAAACTACCTTGAACAGAAACCGTATAGTCTATGTCAAGGAACGATTTGGCTTCCTCCAACAGTTCTACAACTTTGTTTACAGCACTACCCACTACCAAGTACTCGTTAGGCGAAGGTTTGATCCTACGTAGTACCTCCTCTTCAACATCTATTCTACAACATGAATTTTGTTGGGAGAAAAATGTTTCAGCGCGGCAAGCGGACATCACATACAACCATGTTCAGTTGAAAAGCACTTCATCACCATATTCAGACTATCTACTTTTCGCCCTTCAAAACCTTCCTTATCTCTTCACCTACCCTCTCAAGCTCTTCTCTAGATGGTTTAAATCGACGACAACCCATTATATTGCATCCATCACCAGTCATACGAGGTATTATGTGGGCATGAACATGCATTATCTCTTGTCCTGCAGCTCTACCATTATTTATCACAACATTGTATGCCTCAGCTTTAACAGCCTTGACTATTGCTGGTGCAACTTTTGCTGTTACAACAAGAAGTCTTTCAAGATACTCTTCCGGTAAATCCTCAAGTTTTTCAGCATGGACTTTAGGCACTACAAGTGCATGACCAGTGTTTATGGGGTAAATGTCTAGAAAAACTACAACTTTATCATCCTCATAGACCTTTGTTGATGGTAATTCGCCTCTAATTATCCTGCAGAATATACAATCTCTTGCAAGGCTCATAAAATTCACACCCTACCTTCCTCGAGGGTGGGAGGGGAGGGCAATAAAGGTTTAGGGATGCTGAAACTAGTCATTCCACTCCATCAAATATTTTTCAAGATGGCTTCGACCACTATCTCCAACAAAGAGGAGCGTACCATTGCTTTTAGGCAGCCCCAACCTCATGGTATATTTCACTACTACAGGGGCATCCTTTGTTGTAAGTGTGTACATGTGGTTTGGCCTTCTAAACCTGTTAGCTTTTCGAAATGCTTCAACAACTCTTGAAACCTTATCTTCAAAGCTTTGTGCGCCACGCATATACTCTCTAATGTCTACCGGTGGATCGCCTTCCCAGCTAAGACAGGGCAATAGCTTTCCATCCCATGTCAACCTCATTCTTGTACAACGAGAACAAAATATGGGGTTTTTAACAGGTAGTACGAGCTCTACTTCGAACCCGTTATCGAGTACTAGGATGGGTCTTGCGTGAAGCCCACTCCTATACCTTACTCTCACAACGCGGTTCTTTAGGACATTGTAGACATGTGATGCTACACCATGATGTTTTGAGAAGATTTCCCCTTTAGCTCTGCCTACAGGATGCAACTCTATCACTTGAAGTCTAAAAGCATACTTTGATGCAAAATCAACTATCTTTTCTATTTCATTATCGTTCAAACCCTTCAACACTACAAAATTTATCTTTATGCGATGTCCTGCCTCATAGGCTGCACGTATACCTTCAACAACTTTGTCCAACACATCAACTCCTGTTATCTTCTTGAACTTCTCCCTATCAAGACTGTTAAGGCTAACATTTATGTGGTCTAGCTTACCTGGATCAAGCACCTTTAACCGTTTAACTAGAAAGCTACCATTTGTCGTTATTGATACACGACCACCAACAGACGCGAATATGTCTACTATCTCCCCTATGTCATCCCTTATGAGGGGTTCGCCTCCAGTCAACTTGTAGTCTATGAAGCCAACCCGTTTAGCTGCTTCTGCTACAACACGAAACTCTTCAAGGCTTAATTCTAGATCTTTGTTTGGTGGAGCAGTATATCCTTCGGCGTGGCAAAAGAAGCAGTTGAAATTGCATCTACCGGTGACTGAGATGCGTAAATGTCTTAGTGGTCTACCATAGGAGTCAAAAAGTTGCGTAGTCTCCTCCCCCACATGGGTTCAACTTGATCTCTTGTATAAAATCTTGACGTTACCTACTACTTGTAGGTGGTTTAAGCACCAATATTGTTGGTTGAGCTGGTAGCTCTTCTGGCGACAACATTATGGTGTTGCTCTCGTGGTGTACAACTCTCCACTTTTTTGCATAGCGTAGTAGGGTGTCGAGAGGCTCTAGTGGTAGTTGTATGCCGGGAAGCCAATAGTGTATTGGAATTAGAACCTTAGCATCTATTTCTCGAGCAAGATCGAGAATCTGCTTGGGATGTAGTGTGTAAACACCACCTGCTGGCGCAAAGACTATGTGTACTCTACGCAGCTTCTCTAGAGCTTGCTCGGAAGGCATACCGCCTATATCGCCTAGATGTGCTAGACGTAGACCCTCTACCTGTACTATGTATGCTACTACTTCTCCTCTAAGCTTACCACCCCACTCATCATGCGGAACTTTCACGCCTTCAACTTCGAAAGGCGGCAAGCTTATCTTCCCAACATGTTCTCTGAAAACCTTCGTGTTAGATGTAGCAACTTTTTCAACCGCGTTGTGGTCATAGTGTTCGTGGGTTACCAGTACAAAGTTTGGGCCAGAGGGTGGAGGGTTCCACCCTACACCAAGACTACCGCCATCGTGAGGGTCGATCATGAGTCTTTTGCCCGCATAAACTATCTCTACGCATGCATGTCCCCACCACCTAATCTCTATAACCTTCCCCATGCACTTCTCCCCCACCAGGTAACTCTTGCCAGAGACTATTGTGGATGCTCTCGTCTTCTTTAAGAGCTAGGGAGAGTTTAAAGTGGAATTTGCTAATAGACCTGGTTCACACGTGAGGACTTGAGGTGGTAGGAGCTATGGTCATCGAGATTTCGCCTTTATCTGTGCTTAAAGCTGCAGAAGAGGGTAAGCTAAGAGACCTTAAAGCTGAGGTTGAAAAAGCAGACTATATACTGTTTAAAGTCTATGCTTTGCCTAGGCCTAAGCTTAAGATAAGAAGTGCTAAGAAGAGGCTTGTTGAGGTGGATGAGGGTAAGATTGCAAGACTTGAATATTCGCTCTTCTACACTGCAATAAACGCTGCACTTCAAGGCAGAAAACCCATATTTAAAGAGTTTGCAGATCTTGTTGGCGATTGGAAAGCTGCTGCTGGCTACCTATCTGTCCTCTGGAGACTAAAGCTAATCACATTCGACGATAGGGAAAAAGCTCTAAAAATCTACACCGCGTTCTTCAGCCTAAGCCAGAAAGGCTATGAGAGGAGGATTGCAAGAGGCCTAGACTCAACATTTACATTAAACGTAGAAGCTATAGAGAAGTTGCCAAGCGACAAACTGACATGCGTCTTTAAGAACAATAGGTTGGGTTGCCGCTACATAGTCAGCGAGACAGAGAGAAGCCAGGCAAAAGCCGAAGTTAAAGCTGTAAGCGATATACTAGCATCGCTAAAATAACCCAAACAAACCAACAATTTCTAGGCGGGATGCTGAGGAATCCGGGAGCTGCATATAAGCGTGTTTCGTGTTGACCGCATACTAGGCTGAGCCGCTCCTCATATAGATCGTAAGTGGCGGGAGACGTTTTGAAAGAAAGTCTAACTTGTACTACCCCAAACATCTGTTTTGCACCAATAGAAGCCGCACAAGTTGCTAAAAGAGCAGCCTTATTCGATACCATACTAGTTGTTGCTGATCCATACTCTGTTGCCGATAGAATAGACCTCTACGAAACTCTAGGGGTCAACGTCAGCTTATACCCGTATACCCCGCTCGATGCACCAACGATAATCTCTGTACTTGGACTCCTAGCATGGCTGGAGAGGGAGACCAGTAGAGGCAGAGTTCTCGTTGAAGGTTTTGGGGGAGAAAGACTAGTAATGGCAGCCTACCTCATATATCATGGCGTAAACATTGAAGAAGTTCTATCTCGCATTGCAGGTCTCGGAGGTCTCCACAGTCCTCTCCACTTACGCTTACTACTGATACTATGGGCTTTAAGTAGAGAACTTGATCTTAAACGTGAAGCCAGCCGATACATTGAACACGCGTTTACAGGTGGTGATGCACATCTTGCATGGACTATAGAGTTTGCTGTTGAACACTATTTGCAGCTACGTCATCTCCTACCTATACGTCTTACTCAACTCTACTACTCGATCATAGGCCATAAACATGTAAGGCTAAACGATGTTGAAAAAAGTGTACTGAATATAGCTGAAAGTTTAGATTATACACTAGTAGGGGCTGTGAGAAATGTCGCTGTGTCTATAGGCGTTGAAAGTCTTGAAATACATGTTGGCTGCCAACTACTTGATAGAGAGGGTCAATGTTGGCCAGAAGCAGAAAAAGCTAGACTACACTATGACAGGCTTGCCAGACTACTAGGCATCAAAAACACTAGTTTTACAATGACAACACCGGAAGAAGCAGCATGCATAGCCTATGGCGATTATGCGCCAGACCTTTGTGGTGGGAGGGACACACAGTATGGCTGGTCATGAAAAACTTGTACTAGGCATTGACGAGGCTGGACGAGGCCCCATCATAGGGCCCATGTATGTTTGCGGTGTTGTTGTCGATGAAAAAACACTTGATAAGTTGAAGTTGATTGGTGTAACCGATAGTAAGCAGCTTGACAAAAACCAGAGAGAAAAGCTGTTTAGGGCTATTATGAGTCTAGCTAAACATGTCCTGGCTGTCGAGGTACCACCACAACTCATAGACAGTGTCAATCTGAACGTGCTTGAGCGAGACACAATAGCCTTTATCGTTGCAAGAGCAGCTAGCATTTGGGGAGAAAAACTTGCCGCTGTATATGTTGATGTTGTTGGCACTAGCTCCAAGCTTGTATCAGTGATACGCAAAACAGGCTTCAAAGGCGTAATAGTTGCTGAACCTAAAGCTGATAGTAAATACGTTGTTGTTGGTGCTGCAAGCATAGTTGCAAAGGTTTTTAGAGATAGGGCAATTGAAGAGCTTAGAAGACTATATGGTGTTGAAGGGAGTGGCTATCCAACAGATCAACGTACACTGAATTGGATAAAGAAGACATATGCTGCTTCACCCTTCAACCCACCATCCTTCATAAGACGGACCTGGGGAATTCTTCGCCGAATAGCACCCAACTGGTATGTTGAGAAGAAGGCT
>DQUB01000048.1 GCA_015662475.1 Pyrodictium sp. | reverse complement strand
GGTCCACGTATAAGGCTGTCAATCACTATATCTACGAGTAGCTCCTCTATTTCCTCCTGCCATGGTCGGCTCCACCCCTCATAACCGTATGTAGCGTCTATAACTAGCGCGTCAAGACCTCTCATTATGTGTGTTCCGGGCAACTTGAAATCGCTTGTATAGCCAACATTATACCCATTAATTTCGATCTCAACCTGGACAGCACCTGGAATGTGGTTTGCCTCGTGGAAGATGAGCACCTCGTCTCCAATTCTTATCTTTGAGCCAGTTTCGAGTCTTAATTCCTTGGAGGGTGGTATGCGATAACCCATAGCTTTAAGGAGGTCATGTGTTATAGGAGTTGCTAAGATGAAGGCTGAATAACGAATGCTATCTCTAAGCCCGATTATGTGGTCAGCATGTATATGTGTGACAACTCTTACGAATCTTTGTGCGGGGCCATCAACAGCAAAGCTTTCACCAAGCAGAACGGCTCCTTTGTTGTTTATGTTTGCAAGTCTCAATAGCTTCTTTAGTTGTTCTAGCATTACCTCTCGTACCATCTCTCTATGCATTTATAGTGATACTAGAAATGCTTCACCCCATGAACCAGGTAATACTTGGACGATTCTGGGAATGTGAAGCCTGTATTGCTCTCCTACGCACTGTTGTAGTTGGATATCCCGTGAGTTCCCTACGACGCTATTGAGAGTAATCTTTAACAGCTAGTCCCATGTACAGATGTCGTTTGGTGAATACGAGTATGTTACTACCTCCTCTAACTCTAGAAGCAAGAGTACCAAGACGCTTCAAGGAGTTGGCAGCTGCGGCTCAAGGTAAGCTTGGCGGGATTGTAGGCCTAATAGAGTTTTACAAGGACGTTATTATAGGTGCAGCAGAACCAGGTAAGGAGCCAAAGAGGCTCAGCGAGATCGTGGGAGGCGTTGTACGCGTAGAAATGCTAGGTGAAAAGTACGTTGCGTTAAAGAACTTTGGTATGAGTGACCTCCTCTACTACCTAAGAATGCTACAATCATTTGGTATCGTGAGGATCATATCTTACACGGAAACGCCAAGGAGACTAAATGATATAGCAGTTATTAGAACAATTCTAAGCGACACAATTTATAAGGCAGCCAAGAGCCCCGAAGCCACCGTTATGTTCAGCTTCTACATGGGTGCAGTATTTGACACCCCAGCAAGACATGCACTATTCATAGGTAGTGAGTCTGAGAGCATAATAGATATTGCACTTGATGATAGGTTCCGTAAAGCATCAGCATACGACCTAGTACTAAGTGGGCAAGCACTAATGAGAGCAGCAGCAGAAGGTATTGTAGCAGGCGGTAAGGGTAGACCATGGTATGAACCCTTCAGCGACTTGAGCGGTATAGTTGCGTTTCTAGGAGCATTGCAGATAGCAAAGATTCGTCCAACGCCTGAAAAGATACTGGGTATAAGAGCACTAAGCAAGATAAAGAGACAAGTATTGAAGCTTGTTGACCCCTATGGCGATTACATGTTGCCTAGAGGTACACTAGTACTAGAAATAGACCGTCTAGTAAATGAGCGTGAAGAAGACCCACTCACAGGCACAGCGTATGAAAAGCTGGGTGTTGGTATGGCAAAGGATGTATCGTGGTTCAAGGGCAAGGTGCCAAGCAGAGCATACCTAGTACTTGAGTCTGTTGTAAAGGCTGTAAAAGAGAATAGAGACGACATACGCAAAGAGCTAGACAACCTTTTCAACCTAACTTTCGGTGTAAGCAAACCAGTTGAAGAAAAAGCCTAAAAATTTTCTCCTCTTTTCTCTAGCACTTGCCTCTCAACCTCACCTTCTTAAGCCAACTCGTCAACTTCAAG
>DQUB01000146.1 GCA_015662475.1 Pyrodictium sp. | reverse complement strand
CCGGTCTACAGTGGCGAGCAAATCGAGATCGTAGATGAGATGTTGCGTGGCGCTATACCCGTATGCGGAACACGTGTACCCATTATAATCTACGTAGACGAGTTTGTTGGAACATATGATGAGAGGGGATTGCTTGTTGAAGGACGTGGAACCATACGATCCCCAATAATAACTGTTTTTGAGAGACCATTCTTCTGCACCTACGAGGTTACAGACAACCTGTACAAGTTCGACTTCAGCCTTACCACCTACATGGGCGTAAACCCTACACCAATAGCTCTAGAGTTTAGCATTGTAAGCTTGCTAGTGAGCCTTGTAAGCCTCTATGTCGTGTTGTGGAGAGATAGAGATCTAGTGATAACCCCTGTTGGAGCATCTACAGCTGGTAGTGAGGGGTTTGTCCCAATATAGCGGGCAAATAGGCATAGTTGGTGGTGGACCTGCAGGACTACTTGTCGCTAGAGAACTTCTAAGACTTGGCCTAAATGTAGATGTTTTTGAAGCCTCTAAACAGGTTGGAAGACCACCTCACTGTACGGGGATTGTCTCGGTCAAAACACTTGAAAGGTTTAGCGTAGGCTCTAGCTGTGTTGAAGCTGTGTATAGAGAAGCTGTATTCGTTGACGATAGGTTGAGGGTTTTTGCTCGTGTAAGAGGCTCGCCTCTAGCTGTTAAGCTTTACAGGCCATGTCTAGAAGAGCTTCTAGCTGGCCAGGTTAGAGAGCTAGGCGGCCAACTGTTTCTCGGAGCTAGAGTTGTACACGTTGATTCTCAGGGGAGAGTTTTGGTGGAAGGAGGCCAAGTGAACACTTATAGCTGCATAGTTGTTGCTGATGGTGCTACCCGCAACATCTCCAAAAAACTCTTCAAAAGTCGATGTTCTTGGCTTACCGGTGTCGAGGTTAGAGTTGAACTGCAAAAGCGTGTTAGATGTGATGCCTTCTACACATTTCACGGGCCAAGATTCTCTAGAGGGTTCTTCGCATGGTTTGCACCAGTCGAAGATGGTAGAAAGGCTGTGATAGGTGTTGGTTCGAGAGATGCTGTGGTGGAAAGACTCAATCTCATACTAAAACTCTTCGACAAGCTAGTAGGCATTTCAAGCGTCTACGAACGTAGAAGTGGCATAATATTGGGAGGACCACCAGCCCCAAAACCTGTCATAGGGAAAGCATACGGTATCGGCGATGCACTCTGCACCTCAAAGCCTTTCACAGGTGGTGGTCTATACGCGATAAGCGTTCTATACAGGCCATTAGCACTAGCAATACGCTTGGAAAAACCGAGAGTCTACGAGGAAGCCTACAAAGCTCTAACTAGAGAGTTGAAACTGCAACACTTCTACACCAAGATCGCGCGAAACACATGGCCTTTAGCAAAAAAGGTGTTGGAACTAGCACTTAGACGGAAGTGCCACATAGACTTCGACAGACATAGCAGTCTCGTCTCATGCCTCTTCAAAGAAGGTTGAAAAACAATCGATAAAGACAGTGCTATAAAGCTATCCTAGCCAGCTACTCAACTCTCTGACGGAGTGTTGCAGAGAAGCCTTCTCTAGCTTTAAGCCTGTCTTCTTTCCCGCATATGCTAGCCAACCTATCTGCTATCCTAAGACCATCGTAGAGGATTACACATCCTCTCTCAAGCATCTTCAACACTATAGGATCGTCTAGCTCTTCCAAGTCGACTACCAGCAAGTCTATGGGAAGCTGTACAGGTTTCAAGCTATAGGCTTTAACGGTCTCAGCCAGCCTATCTCTAGAATCTCTAAGTTTCATGATGATCATTAAGTCGTAGTCGCTGTAGGGGAGGTTGTTGCCGCGTGCACGACTACCAAAAAGCAGTATTGTTGACTCTGGATAGGTTCTAGCGAGTAGCGAGACATACTCCTCGAACAATCTGTCTAGCTTTGCAAGCTTCTCTCTAAGCTTTTTTAAGACGGTTTGCCTCATCAACAACCCACCTAACGATCTTCTCCATGTACTCTATACACCTTCTAGCCATCTTCTCATCGTAGACCACAGGCTTTCTACCAGGGTATCTAGCCATAGTGTAGTGGGGTGTTAGAGAGTCTGCAGCTGCATAGAGTTCGCGAGGAACCTTTAGCCCAGCATCTTCGAGAAAACCTAGTAGTCTAGAGAGATCGTGTGTAAACTCGTAGACACCCACCAAGGCTATCTGCAATGCTTTGAGATAGAGTTCTGCGGCCTGTTGAGCTTCAAAGCAGACAGCCCAATAGACGTGCTCGCCAAGATGTCTTTTTGCCTCCCTTCTAAAAAACTCGGCTCTCTCAACCCACTCTTCCGGCAACACGGTCTTCCCAGACAATGTTGGAGAGCCTCCAAGCATGGGTGGGGAGAGGCTAAGACCTAAGCATTCTTGGTAGGAGGGTCTTCTAGGACTGTCTGTTGGAGCTTGTAGAGGTTTTTGGAAGGCGTAGGAAGAGTACGTCGAAGTTGTCAAGTT
>DQUB01000073.1 GCA_015662475.1 Pyrodictium sp. | reverse complement strand
GCTGCTGTCTCTTCGGGCCAGAGCCTGGCTCTGGCGAAAAAGGTGCTGGTTTGTTATCGGTTCTCGACTTCTTCCTCCTGGCAATCCCAGTACCAAGTGCTAGTCATGGGTACGTCTATCTTACAAGTCCTTATCTACTAAAGAGAGCACTAGGCCTCCTCGAAGTTCTAAAGACTGAGGGTGTCGAGAAAGCCGATGAACTCTACAGTGCTGTTAACGAGCTACTAAACGAGATCGAAGACGGCAAAAGCTACTCGGCTATTGGCGGAGATGTAGATGTTGGTGGAACACTAATCCACACTGAAACACTAAAGAACGTAGACTTTCTCGATGAAGAGCTCCTAAATAGTCTAGGAGGACTTGCACGCGATGCAGCAAAAAGGCTGGTTTTGGTCCCAGATAGCGAAGCCGTACACTTGCTTGAAAGAGGCCTCATAAGAGTTGCACGTGTGAGGCTTAAGATAGACACAAAAACAGTTGCTAGAGGCGCTCTCTGGACTGAAGAGTATATACCGCCAGGCACACTGTTTGTGGGAGGCTTAACCGCCACCGGCTACTCTAACATATACTGTAGAAAACTATGTGGTGGCAAAGCGTGTGGAGACCAAGAGATTCACAACATATTAAAGAAGTTCAAGGGTGAGGTGTTAAAGGTAAGCAATAATGTAGCCTACATGATAGTTGGCGGGAAGGAGACCATAGGGAAGGGCCTAGTAAAACTATACGTAGCCTAGGGCTGGGTGAGCAGGAAAATGACAGGATTCGATCCTGTCAAAACAGCGCTTGACGTCACGTTGAAGATAAAACAGTTGATAGACGCTGTACAGCCAAAGGAAACCGTTGCTCTCTCGAGAAGAGCAAGAGAGCTCCCCACACTAGTGCTACAAACTGGCTTAACACCAGCACTAACATTCTACCTGTCAAAGGTCGAAAAAGAGGAGGTCTACAAGCTAGTATTAGAAGCTCTTGAGGCGAAAGTAGATGAGTCAAAATTGAAGGAGCTGGCTGAAAAAGTCAGAGAAGAGGTTGGAGGAGAGGGTAAGGGCTACACAGCACTTCTAAGCATATCAGCTTACACACTAAAACAACTTGCAAACATATACGGGATCGAGAAATGCAAGAACATGGGCACCATTGTAGAGCTTGTAGAATGCCTACACGAGATTAGAGGTGATCGCCACAAAGAGGTTGTGTTGGAGAAGCAATTCATAAACTTCATGCTTGAAGTCAAGAAGCTGTTTGACGCATTCTTTAAAGAGAAGTAGAGAGGCTGGTTGAGGCGATACCATGCAAGATATCAGCATAGAAACGCTTGCCAGCTTTGCCCGAGAAATTGCAGGAAGAAGGTTGATACTTTCAGCAACATTTGTAAACGTTACACCTTGGTGGGGTGGAGGGCCTTTCACAGATACCATCCTCTGCTTGGACAGAGAGTGTAATCAGCTAGACTATGCACTACCCAATAGCGAGACTGTAAAAGGCCTCCTAAGATGGGTCTTACGAACCCTATACGCTAGCATAGAAGGCGCAGACTATACGAGCATAGAGGAAAAGTATGTTGCACCTTTGCTCGGAAGTACCTCCTCTGAATCAAAAGTACATGTGATGGTTGAAAGCAAAATACGCTGTGAAAAACCATACTATGCCAGCTACTCTACACTTAAACAGCTAGTCAAATGCTATGTTGGAGGCGAAAATATAACTAGGGCTGAAGCTACCAATTTACTTACAAGTTTTGAGCTAGTAGGTCATGTCCTCCTAAGAGGTCAGAACCCCGACAACGCCAATAGCTACTTCTTGACAGGAAGAATAGAAGAGATAAGAAGAAGAGTAGAAGAGGCAAAAAAACTATACAATTGCATCAAGAGGTTTGGACTGCAAGAGGCGGAGGAGTTCGCGAAACTGTTTACGATACCAAGATTTAGGCTAATATCGATGAAGGTTACATCGAGAGAAGTTTTTCCGCAGGGAGACTCTGTAGATATCAACTATTTTGTGAAACTTCTCTTTTCACTCCAACCTTTGAGGCCAGGTTGTGTTGAGACAAGAGTTGACGTGTACTGGTCTCCGCGCAGTCTAGCTTTAGAGGGAGATGATGGCAGGCAT
>DQUB01000154.1 GCA_015662475.1 Pyrodictium sp. | reverse complement strand
TTTTGCTAAGCTGACATAATGTCTTTCAGCTGGGATTATTTGGAGAGTATGGTTTTCGTTTACGAGTAAAGCCATTTTTTCAGGAGCAACGGTCTTCGATACAAGCTTGCCCCGATAATATGCTAGTACTCTAGCTTTCACAATCTCGTTTTTCTCGCCAACACATGTGATCTTGACATTCTTAACCATTCTTTTAGCCAAGTCTCCCCAAACACTTGTAAGCTTTTTCACGCCTACAATAACCGCATAGCCTTGCCCACTAGGTAGGAGTATGGTGTCGCGCCATAGTTCAACTCTTTTGAAGGGCTTTGGCAAGCCTTTTAGCTCTGCATAGCCTGTCAAAACGATCCCCTTATCTGTTAATGCTCCAACGACTAGTCTCCCACCATCATCAACAGCAGATATTACGTATTCTTCTCCAATTCTGGCAGCGCTTAGCCATGCTATGCCGTTATCGCTAAACAGTCTAGACCATAAAAGCTCCATATTGGTAGCATCTATTACAAAGACTCCACCATTAGCACAGCCTACAAAGATGTACTTCGAGTCAAACATGTTAACACAAGTTGGCTCAGCTGGCAGTAGGTATGTGTAAGCCTCAACACTACCATCTTTCTCTACAACTACGACTAGTTTTTCACCTTTTGAAGCTACTAGGATAAGCTTGCCCTTATCTTCAAACAGGCCTAAAAGCTTAACCCCTTCTAGAGGTACCCACAGACTAGAAACGTTTGATAGTTCCGCATCGAGTAGTAGTACTCCAGTGCCCTTGAACTCTGGACACTCACCATACGCAAGTACGTCAACTTTAACGTGTATGGGCGATTCTAACTCATACTTGTAGGATTTTAGATCTACTATTTTTACACCGCACTTATCTCCCACATGCACAACTATGTAGAACTTCTTCACGGGTACAGGTATCTCGACGCGGACTATACCATCGCCTGCTACCCTATATGCTTTATTGTAGTTGTATTCTGGAACGACTATTTCTACGGAAGAAACTCTACCATCGAGATCTTTCAAACCGCTGAGCTCTAGTAGAACTTGTTTGAAGAGTGAGGGAGTCGCTACTATTGCTATTAGGTTTGCAGGGCTACCTCCTACTTTTTTTGCTGCAATCATTTGCTCGACTTTTAGCGGGAAGTGCTTGAGAACCATTGCTGATTTGTATGGGGATATCTCGTACCATCCACCCTTGTAGAGCTGGTATATTAGCACTCGCGAACCAGCTAGTACAGCAACATATTTCGACTCGTCTAGAAGCCATATGCCTTCAATTGGTGCGAAAGCCTGTGTGTACACTACCAGGCTTGAGCCATTAACAACTGCTATTTCTCCTAGCTTGGTCCCAATAGCTAGAATTGGTCTGTTCGGGTCGAAGTCCAGTACAGAGGGGGACGAGACCATTTTAAATACGAGTGTGTTGTTTGCGTAGACTTCTCTGTTAACCGATAGTATGAAGAGTGTGTTGCCAGCACCTATAGGTACGCCAACTATGCTATCGTTGATTAGCAGGTATGGCTTGGGATATGGAAGCTCTAATGTTACAGCGTAAACTGGCAAGCTAGAGCCTGACAGTAGTAGTAGTGTCGATGTGAATGCTAGAACTGCTAGTACCTTCACTAGAGCTGTAGACCTCAAGACGGCATCATCACCGAGAGAACACAATGTTATCCAGGGCAATTTAATGCATTCCTCACCAATTCCAACAGTGATTTTAAAACTTTATTAGCGAGCCTATCTGCATAGCGGGTTGAAGAGGAGCTCATAAGCTTACACATATTAGTATGCGTGGTACTACGTGTTGTTAGGGGAGTTTTAGATGGGTAGACCCGGTCTACTTGCGAAGATTGTTGGGTTAAAGCTGCGTAATACAGCCTCCACGTCTAGAAAGGCTGAGACAGGAAAAGAGGTTGAAGAGGAGCTTGTTAGAGAGGCTGTTGAGGTTAGCAAGAAGAGGACAACACAGAGGTTCGTCTTAAAAGACTATAGAGTTGTAGA
>DQUB01000190.1 GCA_015662475.1 Pyrodictium sp. | reverse complement strand
TTGAGAGAAGCTTGTTGTTCTTCTACCTCAGGTTTCCTGGTTTAGGTTTGCTTGGTTGTGCTAGTACAGCTGTTCTACTGTATGCTGTTTGGCCACTTAAGATTTCTCTAGGCTACTCTCCTGCCATAGTTGTTCTGCATGCTAGCCTTATCCATTACGATGAGCTTGTACGCTACATGTTATTCTTGCTTTCTGGTCTTTACGCCATACTCTTCTACGCTTATGCAGGAGAACGTGGGCAGCTTGATCTGCTAGACCTTCTATCTCTTGGAAGAGTTAAAGTGTTTTTGCTGCATATTCTATCCTGGCTTCTACTGTTTGGACTACCCGTTGTCTTAACTGTTTGGACTCTATCTTTCTCGTATGCCACACTACTCTACCTCTTCAAGCCAACAACTGCACTCTCTATCACTACTCCAGTAGTTGTATTTGAGCTTCTAGCATACTTGCTCGCTGGATATCTGCTCGCCACAACACTTTGTATTGTATTGAGAAGGCTTAACGTTGTCGTGTTAGCCTATTCGGTCTCATCATTTGCCATTGTGCAGCTAGCACATACACTTTTCAACATCTACATTCCACTCTACGTCACGTATAGCAGCGACCTTTCCATGTTATACGAGTCTGTTGCTGGAATGCCTGAGAGAGTGGAAGAGGCGAGAATAACGCCAGAGATTCTTAACAGGGTAGAAGCCCTATATGCAGGCTATGTAGGCAAACATTTCCTAGAGCTTGTAGCGCCGAAGATTCTAGCTATAGCAGTAGCTCTTACAGCGTGGTTAGCAATGCTGGCTTTTATCATACCAAGGATAGAAAGACGCTAGCCGTCTAGACATCAACGTTGAAGAGTTGGGTTGGCGTTTCCTAACCAGCTATCCCTGGCGGTGTTCCCCGTTTTAGTGTCGATTTTTGCTTCCTCGCTAGGCTTTTTGAAACTATTTTTGGTCGTCTTAGTTTATGTTGGTGAGGATGCTTCTAATAGTCTTTGTACTACGAAGTCTTTGTCTAGGAGTGCTAGTAGTGGGGCTGCTCTTGGGCCTTCTGGTTTGCCTACGAATGCTAGGTAGAAGGCTTTGTAGAACTCTCTTCTTTTCGCTTGGCTCCAGTCTTTGGATAGTTCTATCATGGCTTTTTTGATGCTGTCTTCGTTCCACTCTTCGAGTGTTTCTAGCATTTTTGCTAGTTTAGCCATGGCTTCTAGAATGTCTTTGGGCATTTTTGCGAGCTCTTGTTTGGGTGGTTCTTCGACTATCTTTATCCTCATCTGTTCTGGTGCGTATCTCTCTACCCAGTTGGCTGCTCTGGGTAGTAGTGTTTTTAGCCTCTCCATGTCGAAGCTTGTAGGCTTTTTGGGCATGTGTCCTGTTTTCTGGAGCCTCTTGAGCGCTTCTTCTAACCACTTGTCCTTTGGCAGTATTTGGACTAGTATTGCTGTGTGAGTGTATGGTGGTTGTGCTGGTGGTTGTGGAGGGGGCGAGTTGCGTGTGTAGCTTAGCTCGTAGCTTCTCTTTAGCAGCACCTCTTCTTTCTTGTCACGGGCCTTCTCTAGCCCATAATATATCCTCTCGGCTTTGTAGTACTGGTTGTAGTATTGTGGTATCTCGTAGAGGCTAAGGACAACCTTTTTCATTGGGGGTGTGCGTAGGTATAGGAAGCGCAGTATCTCTGGATGGGCGACTTCAAGCCATTCTCTTGGCGTGAACCCTATGAAGTCGCTGCTACTCATATCTGCTTGCTGTCCACTCTCTTTAACAGCAACCCATTCGTAGGGTATGCCTTCGGGTGGAGCTACAGAGAAAACGTTGACGGCAAGATCTTTTGCACTATCCCTGCTCCCTCCCGGCGTTGCATGGTCTTTACCATAAGGTTCGAAGTCTACTTGCAACGCCCACCAAACTCCAACCCATTCTATCCTCCAGTTCAGCTTTCCATCTCCTACCGGAGCTTTACCTTGAGCTCCACAGTATCCACACTTGTACTCTACAACACCCTTTTCCCAGTCAATTGTTTTCGCCTCTGTCGAGTCTATCCTCCCACACTTCTGACATCTAGGCTCCCAAGGCACCCAGTTTTCGGGGTAGGGCTTTCTCCCACGATACTTGTTAACCACTAGTCTAACCTGTTCACGTCTCTCATAGACTAGTTTTGCAAACTCCAACAGCTTCCCCTGATAAAGCTCAGTTGTTGTTACAACCTCTATCCTCCCATCGGTAAACTCCGAGATGTAGGGGCCAAAATCAGCCCAGAAGTGGTCAACCCAAGAACTATGGCATCCACGTGGATCTGGAACTCTTGCTAGAGGCCAACCCGTATACCTTCCAGCCTCCTCAGGGTCAGAGAATACTCTACGCTGAGACTCTTTACCCTTCCAAGCATCTTGGGTGTAGAGTGTAAGGTACTGTTTTACCCTGTAGCCTCTCTGCTCTAGAATACGGCGCAACGTTTCTGGGATTATCACTTCTCCACGAAGCCTACCAACATGCTGTAAACCAGAAACACTCAAACCACCATTGAACACATACTCTTGCTTTCCACGCTCTCTCAACTTCTGCTCAAGCCAATCTGCTAGCACATCTATCCAGTGTCTAAGCTCTCCCCCAACATCCAATACAGGTTCACGAAGAGCCTTCTCAACAATTTGCTCCAAGAGGCCTACGCCCCAGAAAAAGCTGTGCTAACAAGGCCAATCTTAAGAAGCATTGCGCAGAGAACTTTAGAACGCCTCTATAACCGCAAAAATGGAGAGGGTTGTGATGAAGCCGACATAGTCTTAGAAAACTGCTTCACATGCTGAAGGGTCGATGAACTGAACCGCTAAACATGCCCAGGTTTTCCAGCCACACATCAAATCCTCGATAGACCCCTAACATTCTACGCTGCAAGGGGAGAGACTGTCTAAGTGGGAAAACCAGCATGTTAGATGTTGTGGTTAGGCGATTTTGTAGTGTGGTGGAAAAGCTTGCAAGATAGCAAGTAATGTAGGTGAGTGTTAGCGTTAAGTTTTCGAGGTAGATTAGACTGTGCCACTCCATGAATGTGCGCAATTCCTATCGCGCTTCTCTAGGGTGACGTTGGCATACAATGTTGGTCGTTTAGAGCTAGTCTACTCCCTCTTGGAGAGGAAGGTTGAGGTTCACGAACTGGAAGGTATGAGGGTTGCTTGTGGCGATGTGGACATTATAGTTGCGCCATACACTGCAGTAGAAGCTGATATTGATTGTGGTGAAGCTGGTGGGATACTCTCCTCCTTTCTACTGCTCAAGCCGACCCGCCTATACGGTGATGAGGAGTACTATAGCATGCTTCTAACTAGAATAGTTGAGAGGGCCTATGGGGAGACATTGTGTAGGCTTGTCAACCTCTTAGACGCGATGTGGGATAGGCTTTGGTTTGCTGCACACATGCCATCGATAGCTTTTCTCTCTCTTCTAGCACGCTTATACCCTTGGCTAAGACCAGCGATAAATGCTATGTTGTACTATGCGCCCTACCACCAGTGGATAGCAAGTGTTTCTGCAAAAGTTGCTGATACGATAGAGTATGTTTCACGTGTGCCTGGCACACCCTACTACAAGCTTGTTTCAAAGCCTAGGAGACCCTCTTTCGAGGCAAGTCTTGCTAGTCTAGTTGAAGCTATCCAGATCACCGTCGATCCAAGTAGAACGCTTGAAGGTTTGAAAGAAAAGCTCCACCCATTGCTTAGAGACCCACTGCTCTTAGCAAGACTAGATTCTGCTAGACTTGCAACCCGCCTTCTCAATTTCCAAGACCAGTTGTTTGCTGTGACAGGGGTGAAAGCCGAGCTTGCTAGAGTTCGAAGACAGGGTGTTGTGAGAGCTGCTGCTAGAGTTGAAGCTGGAGGATATACTCCTGCTATGGTGAAATGGTATGCTAGACCTATAGCGTTGAAATGGTTGCTTGTATACATACTCGCTCTACACCTCCCTAAACCGAGAGTTTTGCCTCGAAAACGTCTTGCAGCAGAATACCAGTATAATAGGCTTTTAGCCGAGAAAGGCTACGATGTCCCACGACCACTACTCATCGACCCACGAAGACTCGTCTCTGCCTACGAGTATATTGAAGGTAAAACATTGTCGGATCTTATAAGGGAGAAGGTTGTTCCCGAGAAAGAGTTGGTCCAGCTAGGAGAGTTGCTGGCAAGTCTACATAGAGACAATATTGGGCTTTGGGACACCAATCCTTCAAATTTCGTGTTTTCACATAACAAAATATATGTTGTCGATCTTGAACAAGCTCGTGAAAACCCGTCTCTCACCGAGAAAGCATGGGATATTGCTCTAGCAGCATACTACCCCTCCACACTACTACCACGCAAGCCTGAAGCTAGAGCTAGACTACTTGCAAAAGGCTATTTGGATGGAGGTGGTGATCCTAAAGTTGTCTTGGAAGCTTCTAGGCCAAGGTACATGATACCATTTCTCACTGCTGTAGCCCCAAACGTGTTAGAGTCCATAAGACGTGTTCTCCAAAGAGTTGCGCTAGAAGCTCTCAAAGGCTAGAGACGGTCTATCAACGGTTTCTCGCCAAGACATTCAGCCGCTGTAAGCACTGGCACACCAGCTTTCTCAGAAGCTCTAAATACTTCTGCAACACGTTGTCTCCACCGCTTCTCTCTAAGCAGGTGGTGATCATAGATTACAAGTTTCAGCTTTTGAGACTCAAGGATTATCCTCACCATGTTGTCCACAGCTCTCTTCAAGTTCACCCTATTGAACATGTATGGGAAAAGGTATGTTGGAGGGCCATCAGCTACCAGTATGTCCGGATCGATTGAAAGTATTTCAGAGGCATAATCCTCTATAATTGGGCCCATGAGATCGCTAGTGAAGAGCAACTTGTAGTTGTTAACCTCTAGAAGAACTGGTACAACCCATCCCGTCGCATCATACTCTATCCCGTGGAAATGGGGTCCTAGAAGCTTGATTCTAACATTGTTAGCCTCATACACCCCCTCATCGACAAATAGTATGCGAGTTCCATCGGCCAAGACTATCTCTTCTCTAACCCAGCTCTCGCTAGCCCATAGCCTAACAAGCTTTTCAAAACTTTCCCTCCCCCTCCTCAACAGCTCAGCACGTCTACTAGCATAGTCTCCCCAGTCTCTAGAGTGGGCTTCTACAAGCTTCTCTACTGGGTCTTCAAACTCGCTTTTCTGGGGCTCAACCAGATAGTTTTCCAGCTTCTCACCTCCACAGAGGCTTAGAAGCTGTGATAGCCAGAGTCTAGCTCGCTCCCACTGCGACTTGTTGATGTACATGTTGGGGTTCTTAGCAAGTATTGTTTTCCGGCAATATAGCGTTGCAGGGTTTGAGAGAGATGAGTCGCTTGGGAGTAGGTGGTGGTCGTAGTGGTAGTGTGTTATGATTAGCATGTTAGCCTTAGCAGCTCTAGCCTCTATAGCCTTTACCGCCTCGCTACGGAGTCTCTGCTTCTCTTCACCCGGTAGAGGGTAGCTTGGCTGCATTGCAGCAGCTCCAGGATCTACAAGCACTCCGTGAACACGTATAGCTGCAGACTTTGCACCAAGACTGTCAAACCACACAAGATCTACTCCAACCCTACACAGTATCTCGCAAGACCCAACATATCTACACTCCAAGAGCCAAAAGCCTCACATTCCACCATACCAACGTATACTAGAGCTCCCCCACAAGTTGAACTCACGCCACATTTTTCAACATCACTACCAAAAGCTATGTTGCAAAACACTATACTCAAGATACTTGATTGCGTTGAACCAATACTCTTCAAAAACAAGTATACTATTAAAATTATCTCTTAAAATTATCTCTTAAAATTATCTCTTACCAAGCAACACGTGCATACGTCGCCAAAACCTCTAAAGCTCTCCAGGTCATCCTTTTACCCACAACCGTCATGTGCTTGCAAATGGTTCTTAGACAGCATAATGGTTGTTGGAGGTGGAGCTCCTAGCAGCCTAGATTCTAGCTGTAATTGTTTTTCGGAGACCTTTCTACAGTATAGTTTTGGGAAGGATGTGTAGTTTGTTGGAGAGGTTGTGTGATGAGCGGTAGTCTCGCCGAGCCTAGAGGCTGTGATGATCCACCTGGGGTGACTGAGTGTAGATTGTTTGCACGTGCATGCGCTTTTGCAGCTTTTATGGATGCGTGTATACCTCGCTATGGACTAGCTTCTTGCGCTAGTCCACGGCAGGACATTCCAAGGCTGGCTCTTGGCGCTAATGTGTGGGCAGCATATGAGGTGTGTCTAGACTCCTGTCTAGCAGGTTTAGGTGAGGCTCCACACACTTTTCACGTGTTTTGGGTTGAAGCTGTGAAGAGGAGTATTAGGTGGGGTAATGCGGGAGCTGGAATGCTACTACTCTTTGCATTGCAAGCTGCAGCGCTAGGCTATAGCTTGGCGAAGTATTCTAGCGATAACATCTACCACGTGATGGGGTCTGCAAAAGCAGCTGTAGAAGCTGCTGGTGTTGAAGGTGCTCTCTCATTCTACACCGCCATGGAGATAGTTTCTCCCCGCTATCTAGCGAGAATAGCTTATGGTGGCATGCCAAGCATCACAGATGGTGGTCTTGCAAAACAGGATATCTTGGAGAAGAGGTTGACGTTAGCCAACATACTGGCTGAAGCATCGCTCTACGATCCTGTATCGAAAGACGCGTATACAGGTTTCACCATAAGCTTTGGAGAAGCTTATCCAGCAATAGACCTTGCAGACTTGGAGAAAAGTCTTCCAAAAACCACATACTGTATTGCAGCGTTAGAAGGCGACTTGCTGGTTAAGAGAAAGGCTTTTAACCCCATCCTAGCGCAACAAGTGTTGAAGCTTCTATGCGAGGAGAGATCACCTCCAGTAGATCCTAGAGATGTTCTTGGAGGTGGAGGGCCTGGAAGTTCAGCCGATATAGTTGCCAATGCTCTAGCAAGACGCTTCTACGAACTACTCTCTAAGGCTAGCAATTAGCTCCTTATAGGCTTTAATTGGGTTGCAAACCTCTCTATCACCCCTCTCGACGATAGCTGGTTTTCCAGCCTCACTAGGCCTAAGATAGCTGCAGTCTGGAACATCTCTATCAACAACTATGCCTGGATAAACCCAGCTCCAAGCTCCAACCTTTCTACCAGGCAGTATAGAGACGTTAATGCCTAAAGACGCGTAGCCTCCAACCACACTTCCAAACTTTACCCTACCAGTGCTCACAAGCTCGCCCTTCAAAACAGTTTTAACAGGCTTTCTATCAAAACGCAAGTTTGCTGTTATAGTGCCAGCACCCAAGTTAGCCTTCTCACCAACAATGCTATCGCCTACATAGTTTAAGTGAGAGGCTCTAGCATCCTCCAAGACTATGCTCGACTTAACCTGTGTGAAAGCCCCGAGTTTCGCCTTTGAGGCAACAAATGTTCCCGATCTAACATGTGTTAGCGGGCCTACCTCACCCTCAATCCAAGCCGGCCCCTCAACAACACTATAGCTTCTAACAACTGCG
>DQUB01000158.1 GCA_015662475.1 Pyrodictium sp. | reverse complement strand
TAGGAGAACATTTCCATCTTCTATGCTAGGCGTGGCAGGGACTATGTATGGGAGGCTAGAGTTGTCATTTTCAAAGCCTCCTCCTATAGGGTCGAGACTATTGGGTCTCAAAAACCCGTCAAGAGTTGCTCTTCTCACAGCAAGTCTAAACGCTTTCCAAAGCTCTTCGAGAGAGAATGCTGCTCTTCTCACCACCAGCAGTGGTGTGCCAGTATCCTGGCATAGGGGTAGCCTCTTCTCTGCAGAAACTCTAGCCGCTCTAACCAGGGTCTCCAACACTATTCGAGCATACCCTGAAGAACTCTTAGAACACTCTTCCAGGATCTCGGTAAGCCAGACTGGCACACTCGTTGACGCTCTAACAATAGCCTCGTAGAACAGCTCCTCCAGCTTCAAAACAACATCCTCTCCAACAACACAGGTAGCCTACAACACAGCTTTTTATCGCTAAGGCTAGCCCATCCGCCGCTAAATAAGCTTTCTAGGACAAAACTCTGCTAGGCAAATCTCCCCTAGACTACAGGGTAAAATGTGAAAAAGTTTCCAAGCCAATCGAAGGCGAAAACAGCATCAAGCATACACCATCTTTGCTGTTCTGGTTGGCGAGCCATACTGTTAGATCCAGGCTACACTGTTCCTCCAACCATCTCCACACCCTACACGATTTTCAACTAGCCTCCAACATCTTCAACAACTTCTACGCCATAGCATGCTACCAGGCTTTGCACTGATAGCATTGTAGGCTACACGCGCTCTACCCGCCATACTGCAGAGCATGTTCTAACGTTCTATCATCGAGGTCTAAGAGGGTTATTGGAAGTTGTGGGTGTGATGGTGTTCTCAGCTGGGTTTTTGTAGAAGGTGTGTTGCTAGGTGTTGGGGGCTTTAGGAGGCTTTGTGGTGGTTTTGTGTGCGGAGAGTGCGTGTAGAAACTCCTGTTGATAGATTGGATCTTAGGGCTGGCGATATAGTCTATCTAGACAACATAGTGTTTACTGCTAGAGATCGTACACTCCGCATGATACTTGAGCAAGGTGCTCCTCTAGAGCTGCGTGGACTTGCAATGTACCATTGCGGCCCCCTAATAGTGTCTGTGGGTGGGGGTTGGAGGGTGTTGTCTGCTGGTCCTACGACCAGTGTGAGGTTTGCACGTGAAACTGTCGAGGTTGTATGTAGATATGGTGTTAAGCTTGTGGTTGGAAAAGGTGGGTTGGCTGGATGGGGGGAGAGGCTTGCAGAGTGTGGTGCTGCCTACCTAGTCTTCCCTGGAGGTGCAGGGTCTCTTGCAGCGGAAAAGATAGCTGGTGTTGTGAAGGTTTTCTGGTTGGATGTGCTTGGCCCTACTGAGGCGCTTTGGGTTTTCCGTGTTCGAGATTTTGGCCCGCTGATTGTAGCTGTTGGAACTGATGGTAGTTGTTTAAGGCCGAGCCTCTGCTAGCTCTTCTTCTCCTGTAGCTGTGCAGGTATCACGGTTTCTCTAGCTACTTTGCAGTAGATGTGTGAGAGGCTTTTAGCCATCATGGTTGCCTGTACAATGTCTCTCATGTTTTCAGGGTTTTCAACCACTTCTACTAGCATGTATGTGTCAACATCTTCTTTGATCTCCTCTACTATCCCCTTGTTAGGGTCTACAACAAGTGTTGGAACCTCAACATATTTATCGACTGTTTCGAAGGCCCCACCCACAGCTAGTATCGGAACATTATTCTCTATACTCCTCGCTCTAAGCACCAGCTTAACCCTCTCCACATCATCTCCATGTCTAAGCGAGACAATTAGTGCAGTAGCTCCCATCATTACGAGGGATCTGGCTATCTCTGGGAAGTATATGTCGTCCTCGGCCATGATCCCAAAGACTCTTGGAAGCTTATCGAATATGCACAACTGTCTACCAGGGCTAATGCCAAGCTCGCTATCAAGCCCGTTAACGCCAATCTTCCTATACTTTGCAGCAACAGTGCCATTGGGAGCTATTATGACGGTTGTGAGGAAGAGTTTGGGTCCAGCTCTCTCGATTATTGGTCCAGCCACAATGTACACTCCATTCTCTAGAGCTATGCTGCTAAGCTGCTCTATTGTTGCTCCAGGTATCTTCTCAGCTTGGTTTCTCGCAATAGTCTTTGTGCGGTGAGGCGGGTAGTGTAGGTAGAAAGCGCCTATGTTGAAGAAAGATGGTAGTACTACGAGTTTAGCACCTCGCAGAGCAGCCTCCTTTATAAGCTTTCTAGCTTTCTCAAGATTGCTCCTCTTTGCAAGAGGCTTTAGTTTCATGTGGAGAAGTGCGACTGTAATGGTCAAACCATAATACCCCCTACACGTGAGACCGAATGTGGTAGTTTGCGGGCGTGTTCTACCCAATGATCTAGACTAGTGGATACTCGATAGTATAAAACGGTTAGGGTTCTTTTGCTCTCATCGACACCGATCTCAGCTCTTCGAGGATCTCTTTGAGCACTTCTCGGTAGTCTCTAAGACCCTCCTCTATCCTATCCATCTCCTCTTGAAGCCTTCTAGTAGTCTCTTCCGATACCAGCTTTGCAAATCTATCTGTGAGGAACTTGTACACAGCTCTTCCAAGCACTGTGGAGACGAGATAGCCTTTCCGCGCAACCTGTTTAACGTATTTCCGCTTTAGCAGCGTCTCTATGATCTTAGCGTAGGTGCTAGGTCTACCTATACCCCTCTCCTTCATCAACCGTACAACATCAGCTTGAGTGTATGGTGGGTATGGGCTCCAACGCACAACATTTACATCTGCAACACGGTAGACTCCAGACTTGACATCAGGGTCTATGCGGAATGGCTGGTAGAACTCTAGGAAGCCAGGCTCTACAACCTTTGTTCTAAGCTCTAAGGTTTTCTCGACACCTCTCAACCTAACCTTTACAGTTTTAACCAAGACCTTGCCAGCTTTCATCTGGCTTGCTATGAACCTGCGGAAGATCAGATCGTAGAGAGCATAGTGGTAGCGTGTTAGTGGTCGTGCTGGCTGTATAACACCCTCTTCAACAAGCTGTCTAAGTCTCTTAGCGTCGATAGGCCTTGTAGGCCTTATAGCTTCATGAGCTCCACCAGTACCCCAGTGTCTCGCTACAAAGACATCTCGATAGTTGTCGCCATACACTTCCCTCAAATACTCTCTAGCAACGGCAATACCAGCCTCAGATACGCGAACACTATCAGTTCTATGGTAGGTTATGAAGCCGAGCTCGAACAGGTCCTGTGCAAGCTTCATGATCTCGGGCGCTCCAAGCCTCAGCCTACTAGCAGCATCGGCTAGCATAGCATCTGTAGTGTAGGGTGGCAGTGGTTTAACCTCTTCAACCCTTTCCCCAACAACTTCTATCTCAACCTTTTCCCCAACAAGCTCTTCTCTTCTAACCCTACCAATCTCCTTCTCGAGAAACTCCACAACAAGACCATTCTCTAGCGTGAGCCTATACAGCCTCTGCAGTGTCTCGCGATACTTCTCGTAGCGATCGACAATCCAGCCAAGAACGGGAGTTTGTACACGTCCAGCACTAAGGTTGTAGTTTGGCTCTCTACACCTTTCAACAATGCTTGGAGGCAACTTCTTACGCTTTGAAAGCAGTGCTTTGCAGAATTTTGGCCAAAACTCTAGCCAGAGGATGGGAGACAGTGTAAAGCCTATCCACCGGTCTTCAACTCTACGGACAATCTGTGCTTCAACAAGACTTTCTTTGAATGGGCGTGGGTTGCGGAGAGCCTCTAGTATAGCTTTCCTGGTAATCTCGTGGAATTCTATCCTAGCAATGCTCTTGGCCATTGGAGCTAGAAGACTTGCAACATCCCATCCAATCTTCTCACCTTCAGTGTCTGGGTCTGTGCCTATAAGCACAACATCAACTTCGCTAGCAAGATCTCTTAGAGCTTTAACAACCTCCCAGCTATTCCTTATAAACGGGCTGCCACACCGCGGACATCTCTCCAAGCTGGAAGGTTCTGCAGGATCTGGTGTCCACTGGTTGCCGCATACTATGCAGCGGAGTATTGGGCCGTATACTGGCAAGTAGTTCTCCCCATCATAGACGATGCCCTGTACGTTGACTGCTCTACTCCAATCTACACCTTCCACGCTACCCTGCAGCATATCCATTAGCCAGTTTTCGGAGATTTTTGGAGTAGGCTTTACCGGCTTAACTAGATCGTACACGTGGCCGCCACTGGCGGTTATGAGGAGAACGTAATCTCCAGTTGAAACCTCGTAGACTTTTAGAGGGCCAACTTGCCTGCTAGAGGGTCTGCCGAAGAAGCTAGCAATAGTTCGAGCCTTATTGGGCGACTCTACAACCATGAGAGCTGTTTTGACGAGCTCTCTAGCCTCACTAGGCTTCACCCTACCCTCAACAACAGCTCTAACCTTCTCCCTATCCTCGTCAATCTCTCTTAGCAGCTTGGGCAGGTCTAGCTCTTCAAATCTCCTCCACTCAGCCTCAACCCACCATCTAGTCCTCCTAATAAGCCCCTCAAGCAGCTTGCTATTGTCAGCCACTATGACTGATAACCCTTTCGTTATACCTCCAGCATAAAGTCTACTCGTTCTCCCACTAGCCTGTATGTATGTTGCAACATCGGGTATGAGTATGTAGGCTTTACCACCCTCTCTAACAATGGCTATGTCGGGAGCCTCCTCGAGAGAACGCCACACATCTTCACGGCGTAAAGCTTCACGGATAAACTTTACAGCTTCAAAGAACGTGTTAGCATAGGCTGACTCTAGCTTGCCACTTCTAAGCTCTTCTGCCAGCTTGGCAAGCGCTGCCTGACTAAGTCTTTGCACTATGCGGCGCAGTCTAGCAAGAAGCTCTTCAGCTTTCTGAGAAACATCCTTAGGCCCATACTCTACTAGCAGGCCGAGAGCACGGAGCACATTTACTGGGTGTGGATCTTCAAACTTTGCGCTAAACTTGAGCCTTGGAACACCAGCAAACACTGCATACCTTATCCTCTCAGGTAGATCCAAGCCTCTAACAGCAACTCCATAGTATATTGCAACTCCTACAAGTACGCTTGTTTTACCTCTACGGAACCTCTCAAGAGCAGAGTAGTTCTTGGAGGTGAAAGCCTCGGCTGCAATTCCCCGGCTACGAAGTAATTCTGCAAGCTTCTCAGCATACTCAACGCCTTTGTCGACTGGAACATAGACTAGACCTCCATCGCCAAGCCTTTCAACAATCTCGACAACCTTTTCTTCAAGCTTCGATGGATGGTCTGGAAACGTGTATGCATCAACAATGTTTCTAAGAGTCTCACTTCTAGACCCAGCCTCAAAGCCAAGCAATACCTTGAAGAGTCTAACACGTGCACCTCTTGGCCTACCAGTAGCACTTGAGACCACTAGCACCGAAGTCTTCTTCCTCGCCTCCTCTATCTTCTCCTGCAGATTCCTAAGCTTCGAGTAGTATTCCTCTACAATCTCTCTAGCTTTCTCCCTACTCTCCACCTTCTGGAGCTTTTGAGGCAACCTAGCAAGCTCTCGTTGAAGCTTCAACATTTCAAGACCTAGCCTAATATCCTCTTCGGTAAAACCAACAACTTGCAATACAGCATCAACACTCTTACCACTCTTCAACACAGCATCAACATCGTCAACGAAGACGAAGCGGAAACCGTTGAACTTCTTAGCAACAGCTTTTATGGTATCCAACCTCGATATGAGGAACCTAGATGTGGTTATCAATATGTCGAAGTCAGCTTCTAGAAACCTTCTAAGCCTCTCCCTCCTCTCCCTAGCCTTAAGCTTAGAGTGTATTGCGAGAATCTTGGCTGGAACACCAGCAGCTTCAGCAAGCTTTCTCGCCTTCTCCTCCACCATCATCACAAGAGGTGTTGTTGGTAGTATGATGTAGCTCTTCTCGCCTTTAGATGCAAAGTACACAGCCATTAACACACCAAATGTTGTTTTGCCAACGCCTGTGGGAGCTATTATCGCGAAACTCTTACCCTTGAGAACCCTTCTAACCCACATTCGCTGTGCACTCCAAAGCCGCGAACCAGTAGCTTTTTCAAAGAGCTCTTCAACCTTTCTAGCTTCCTGCTCTACTCTCGCGTAGAATGCGAGATCAGAGTCTTCTCGTAGTCTACCGTTTTTCCGCAAGAGCTCGTAAACTTCAACAATGTCTTCAACAGCAACTCTCTTATCAAGACATTTCGGGCATGGTAGCCTGGTTAGAAGTCTATCGTCTCCCGTAGGACCGCCACAGTTTGGGCAGGTGTAAAAGTAAACGCCTCTAGCCATATTATGCTCCAAGGCTAGGAACACCATGACGTTGTGATAGCCGTGTAATTTCTACCCGTGTAGAAGCTCACTTATAGAGCATAGTTCAGGATTTTAAGTCTCTCGTTTCACCACCCACTTCACAAGATGGTCTTTGAAGCTGTGATATCCCCCGCCAAGCTCGACTATGCGCTCTACAATGTGGGAGACACTACGGTGGATGTAAGAGCCTCCTAGGAGATCCAAACCTAGGACATCCATTATCTTTGGGTGTAGACTAGCTGTAGGCCCTATAAGCGCTCTACACTTTGCAGAAGAAGCTTCTTTCAAGAGCCTAGTGAGAAGTTGAGGGTAGAGTAGCGATGAGCCAGTCACAATGAGTATATCGGCTTTACCTGCAACATCGAGAGCCTCGTACTCGTCTATAAACTCGGCTTTCTCCTCCTCGCTGCCAAGAAGCCTCATAACACGACTCTTCTCGGCAACAACTACTCTAGCTCCTGCAGCAAGAAACTCTCTGACGATGGGCCTCATATACCCGACGATTAGTACTAGATCGCCCTTCTTCAGATCTACGAGCTCGTGGAGAGGCTTCTTCTGCACATGGATTCCAGGCTCAGGTGTAGACTCTATCCACGCATTTGTTGCAGCAACAACGCCGGAGAGAGCCAAGCTTCTCGTAGATATGCTTGTATCGGCGTAGCGTAGTAGTGTGCGAAGTGTAGGTCTTTCACCGTAGAGAGAGTGTTCTACTGGTACAGCCTCTTCTCTAGGCAGAAACGCTATCCCCACATGTCCTGTGGAGAGACGAGTTAGACTGAAGTGTAGTCCTAGGAACATTCGCTCAATAGGAGTTTTTGCCCAGGGTGCTAGAGGCCCTTCTACGAGAGGTTCTAGGATCTCACGAAGACCCATTCTTCCCCACCATGTGGAGCCACACAACACGTTGTGGGAATGGAATCTCTATCCCAGCTTTCTCAAGCTCAACCTTGATACGTTCTAACATCCTCATTTTAACGTTAAACCAGAATTGGCTTGGAACCCAAAATCTCACCCTCAACACAACACCACTATCGCCAAGCTCCTCAACAAACACTTCTGGTGGAGGTTCACGCAGTATCAACGGCTCTTCATCTAGTACGCGGAGTATCACTTTTCGCGCCAACTCTATATCGCTTGAATAGCTTATCGAGACCAAGTATTCAACTCTTCTTGCAACGTTCATTGAGAAGTTCTTTATAGTTGCATTGAACACTTTATCGTTTGGAACACGCACGAATATCCCATCCCAAGTCCTAATCCTGGTAGAGAAGATGGAGACATCGTGAACAACACCACTCACGTTAGCGTCGTCGAGAGATACAGGGTCTCCTGGTCTAAACGGCCTGTCTATGTAGAGGAATACTCCGGAGAGAAAGTTTGACACCACAGTCTGGCTTGCAAAGCCAAGTGCTACACCAATAATGCCGCCTGTAAGCAGCAAACCAGACACATTGACTCCAGCAACGCTTAGCGCTGCAACACCAGCTAGGAATGCAACGCTATAGTAGACGATTTTGCTCATAAGATCGGCTATTTCTGGAGGAGCTAGACGTAGAGCTCGTAGCGTAGCTTTTCTCAAGAACATAGCGACTATGAGACCAGCAATGAATGTTGCTATAGCACCAATAGCTTTCAACACATAAACTCCTACAACTTGTACGATCTCGGAAATCCTACTCTCAACAGCTGTGATAGCCATACCTGCAAGAACAGCTGTTGGCTCAGTCGCGCGGGTTTCGCTCATAGATGCAGGCTTATCGCCCGGTGGATCTCTCATCACCCAACCTCCATGTATCAAGATCACTGCGATAGGCTATACAACCTTTTCCACATGGTTTTCCGAGAAGCTCTAGAACACCATACAGTTTAAGCCCCCTAGAGGTGTATTGTTGGATGGGCCCCCAGTGACGCCGCGGCGTAGCCGCGTGTAGGGATGATTGGGGGTGCCTTGCGGCCGCCTCCACCCCATTCTCTCTGTTGAGGCTGAAGAACTGTGATGGAAGCGGTAGGCTATGGGCTTTTAGAGCCTGGTTCTAGACGTAGAGTTGCCCACTACGTGTACGAGTATATTGTCGGTAGAAACTTGTCCATAGTCAGAAGGCTTTGTGGAGAAGAGGTTGAGGCTAGCATAAACGTTGTCGATGCTGCAAAAGCGAGATTGTATGTTGTACCTGCACCCCCCATCCTCACACCTCAAAAGTTTACCAACTATATCATGTTGAGACTGTCTAAGCCCTTAGCAGTTTTTCCGAAGACGAGCAGGTCTCTCTACACGGTGTTGAGGGTTAATGTGGCCCTAGTAGCAGATAGTGGTGGGCAAAGCATCGTCTTAGACGCTATACCTTTGGGGAGACAGAGGTATGCGCTCTATGGCCAGCCTGATAGAGGTCTTATAGCAGCCTACCAGTTTGTCAGACTACTCGACTATGTGCCAGCATGTGATTGGCAAGCTGTATTGAATATACGTGTTGTGAATAGTATAGGTTCTCCGGTGAAACTTGAGCGTATAGTCATACCAGCCTATATGATCAGGTTCTACTATCGAGGGTCGAAGGTTGTCACATCCCCTGTAAAAGTGACGATTGTGTCTCGCGATGTTGCGCAGGTTGAAGGGGTTAAATGGCAGCCTCCAAAAGGATATGTTGAAGCTCCAAAACTTGCTACTGCACCATCTCTAGCTACTCGCTTCCTGATGGAGTATGGGCTTTGAGTTTCTCAAGCTTTTCAACGACTATTCTCCGAGTTATAGCTGGGTCTGCTCTACCCCTAGTCTTCCTCATAACCATGCCCACTAGGAAGTTTATGGCTTTCGGATTCTCTAGAGCATCTCTAACAGCTTTCGGATACTCTTGGAACACTTCATCGACAATCCTTCTTATCGTCTCCTCATCAGTGATTCTAGTCCATCCGAGCTTCTTCACCAGCTCTTCTGGATCAACACCCTCTTTCACTATCTTCTCTGTAAGCTCTTTAGCCTGTCTAATCGATATCAACCCCTCATCTAACATCTTCATGAGCTTTGCTATCTGCTCCGGTTTGACCTTGACATACAAGTCTCTGAGATCGTTATCCTTTAACCAGTTCAGCAGATCGTTTGCAATATAGTTTGCTGTTCTAACAACGTTTTTGCCGTAGAGCTTGACAACATCTTCAAAGAAGTCTGCAAGTTTCTTCCACCCTACAAGAACCTTTGCAGTAGCTTTGGGCAGGCCATACTGTTCAACAAATCTTTTGAGACGTGCATCTGGCAGCTCTGGTAGGCTAGCCCGCACCTCTTCAACTAGCTTGCGTGGAATGGGTATTGGTGGTAGGTTGGGGTCTGGCATGTACCGGTAATCCTCTTCTGTCTCTTTGACTCTTGCTGGCACAGTAGCTCTAGCTACTGGGTCCCAGTGGCGAGTCTCTCTCCTAGGCTTAACACCCTTCTCAAGTAGTGACTTCTGCCTTGCTATCTCGTAGGTTAGTGCACGCTCAACCTCTTTCATCGACCCTATGTTCTTCACCTCAACACGCTCACCACCCTCAACGCTTATGTTTGCATCAACCCTCATTGCGCCTTCAAGACTGCAATCTGTTACGCCAAGATGTTCTAGTATGCTGCGCAACTTCTCTAGAAAGACTCTTGCTTCACCAGGCTCCTCCATGTCCGGCTCAGTCACAATCTCCAACAACGCTATACCAGAACGGTTGTAGTCTACGAGAGCGTGAGAGCTGGTGAGAGGGTTTCCAGAGGGGTAGACTATCCTGCCAGGATCCTCCTCAAGGTTTATCCTGCGTATCCTAACCCTCCTCACCCTACCCTTATACTCAAACTCTATGTAGCCACCGCGGCAGATAGGCTCTAGATACTGTGTTATCTGGTAGTTTTTGGGGAGGTCGGGGTAGAAGTAGTGCTTCCGATCAAATCT
>DQUB01000127.1 GCA_015662475.1 Pyrodictium sp. | reverse complement strand
TGTGTTATTGTATGTGGGTAAGGGTGTGAACTTGGGTTTCAAAGGGTTTGTTTTTGTGGTGCATGGGGTGGAGATGGTGTAGGGGGTTAGAGTTCCCATTGAGGTTTATTTGGAGAGAAAGGCCATGTTTTTCTCTGGTATGTTTACTGCTGGTTTTTGTATGTGGTGGCTTGTACTAGTGTTAGTGTGGTGGGTCTGTGTGGATTGTGTGGTTGGGCTGATATAAGTTGGTGTTGTGGTGGTCTTTACTGGTAGGGTGGGGAGTGGAAGGTGGCTGTTGGTTTTGATAAGGAGGCCTTTTTGAGGGCTTTGGAGGAGGATAGTGAGTTTCGCTATGCTGTTATGGGGCTTTTAGGGTTTAGAGAGATACTTGAGAGGATTGTCAAGCTCGAGGAGAGGCTTGTTAGGCTAGAAGAGAGATTTGCGAGGTTGGAGGAGGAGTTTAAGAAGCTTTACGAGAGACAGTTGAAGTTGGAGGAGAGGCAACAGAAGCTTGAGGAGAGGTTTGCTGAGTTAGAGAGGAGGTTCTTAGAGCTGGAGAAAAGGTTTGCAGAGTTGGCTGAAAGGCAGCAAAAGCTTGAGGAGAGACTTGCTAGGCTAGAGGAGAGGTTTGTTAGACTAGAAGAGCGGTTTGCAAGGTTGGAGGAGAGGCAGCAGAAGCTAGAAGAGAGGCAGCAAAGGTTGGAGGAGGAGTTGAGAAATACTAGGAGGGTTGTCATCGCTATTGCTCACAGGTTTGGCGTTATTAGTGAGAAGGCGTTTAGACATGCTATGAGATATGTTGTTGAGGAGGTTTTTGGTGTTGCAAGAGTGGAAAAGTGGGTTTATAGGGATAGAGAGGGTTTCGTCTACGGGTATCCAAGCATCGTTGAAGTAGATCTAATTGTGCGAGACAAAGAACATATTCTGGTAGAGGTGAAGTCGAGAGTTTCTAAAGCCGATATAGCAGAGCTGTATAGGATTGGAAAGCTCTATGAGAAAGTAGAAGGCGTAAAACCTAGACTTGCAATCATAGGTGGACTTGTCGACCCCGAAGTGCATGAGGTAGCCGCAAGACTAGGCATCAGAATAATACCAGTAGCAGAAGAATAGCTACTCCCTACAGCAGAACACATTGCAATGCCCATCCAAACCTGGTGTGCGGAACACCATAGGTTTACTCTGCACCGTTGAATGCCCATCTACGTCCTTATCAACAACATTAGCGGGTCCAACTATTGGGGGACGAGTAGAGGGTGTAGCTGATATTGTGTGCCCACAATCTTATCTACGGGTTTGAGGCGGATTGGTGTTGAGCGTGTATGGTGTTTCTGGCCGAAGGTAATAGTCTCTTGTTCCACTGTTCTTGGCCATGTATTTTCATGTTCTTTTGGAGGTCGAGTTGTAGAGGAGGTCTAGTAGGAGTTATATCTCGGGGTTGGGGTGTAGCGTGGTTAGAGTTGATAGTGGTGTGTTGCTTGAGAAGCTAGGCTATGACTATCTGTTCTTTCGCGAGGAGGGGTGCAAACCTGAACATGCTAGTATAGTTTTTGCTGATCTTTTGCCAGAGCTTAGACGTCTTCCTATTGGAGGTTGGAGACTTTATAGGCATCAGCTTGAAGCGTATGAGGCTTTGAAGAAAGGCTATAATCTTGTCATGGTTTCTGGGACTGGGTCTGGTAAGACCGAGGCTTGGGCTATCTACGCGCTTGCCTATGGTAGAAAGGCTTTGGCTGTCTACCCAACACTTGCTCTTGCCAATGATCAGGTTAGAAGACTTGGAGAGTATGCTGGTGTTGTTGGGAAGAATGTTGTTGCTCTTGATGCTTCTCGTAGAAGTGAGCTTGAGAAAAAGCTGGGGAGAACTGGTCTACGAACTCTTATAGCTAGTGCTGATATAGTTGTAACAAATCCTGCTTTCCTCATGCACGATGTGAAGAGATTGTTGGAGTCTCCTAGTAAGAGCCTACTAGAGCCTTTCTTTAGACGCTTACAGCTTCTTGTTGTTGACGAACTAGACTTCTATGGTCCGCGTAACATAGCCCTTTTGGATGCTATGATAGAGATTCTCGCAAAATATTCTAGCGGAGGCGTACAAGTGGTCGTTTTAAGTGCTACTCTTGCTAACCCAGAAGAGCTTGCTAAGAGACTTGAAGAGGTTACAGGGCGTAGGACAGCTGTTGTTAGAGGTAAACCGTTTCGCGTGGAAAATAGAGTCTATCTTGTTCTAGGCAAAGAGGTTAGAAGAGTTTTTGAAGAGGCTAGAGAAAGAGCAAAGAATGTTCTCGACAAGCTAGATCCTGATGTAAAGCGTGCTCTAGAAGATTTCAACGAGTTTCGCCGAAACCTCTACAGAGTGGTAGCCTATCTCCAAGCACTAGGTGTTGAAGTTCCATCTCCGGGACTCGATGTTGTCGAGATTCTTGCAGGCTATGTAGAGGATGACGGTGTTACACTTGTGTTCACGAGAAGCATAGCGGGTGCTGAGCAACTTGCTAGAAAGCTTCGCGAACGTCTCGGCGATAGAGCTTCTACTGTTGCTACACACCACCATCTAGTCTCTAAGTCTAAGAGAGAGGAGATTGAGGAGGCAGCTAGAAGTGGTAGGCTGAAAATAGTTATTAGCCCGCGAACTCTAGCTCAAGGCATAGACATTGGCACTATTGTTAGAGTTGTGCATGTGGGACTTCCAGAGGATGTTAGAGAGTATTGGCAGCGTGAAGGAAGGAAAGGACGTAGAAGCAACATAGGCTACACCGAGACTATCATAATCCCCACGTCTATGTGGGATCGAGAGCTCTTGTCAAAGGGAATTAACGCGTTTATAGAGTGGAGAAATATGCCGCTAGAAAAGACGATTGTAAACCCTCGAAACCGCTACCGCATGCTGTTTACAGGACTTGCAAAACTTATCTCACCCTGGTATGGCAAGATGGGTAGGCTAAGCGATGAAGAAGTCGATGTTTTGAGACAGATTGGTGTGTTGAAAGGGGATAGGGTTGACGAGAAGAGGATGAGATGGGTTTGGGAGAGACTTAACTTTTACGAGTTTGGGCCACCCTACGGAGTTAAAAGGTATCTTGAGGTTGGAGAAGATGAGAGAAGGCCTTTAGAGCCTATAGGCTGGTGTGATCTTGTTGAAAGGTTTCAGGTTGGCTGTATAGACTATGCAGAAGACGCTATAGTTGTTAGACTAGAAGCAGGCTCTAGATCTAGGATTGTCAAAGCTGTGGTGGAGAAGCCACTGGTGAAGCTAAAGCCTTGGGAGGTTGAAGGGCTTGAGGAAGCAGTTGAAGAGTATAAGTTTACGAAGGCTAGGTGGGGTGAAGAGGCTAACCTGTTAAAGGATATTGCAAGAGCGAAACTTGTATCACACGTTGTTGCACTAGTCTATCCACCACGTCTAGGGTTTGGACTCTTAAGAAAAGTGCCGAATAGAGTTGTCTGGACAGTATACTCGGACAAGCCTAGACTTGTTGAGGTTGGAGGCAAGCATATTGTAACATTCGATAGAAAGACGATCTACGTTCCAGTTAATACAGCTGGAGAATATCGCGATTACACCTACGGTATTGTGGTTGAAGCATCCGAAGAGGACAATCCAACACTGCTAAGGATAGGGCTTGCCTACATAATGCTTGTACTACGCAAAGTGTATGGCATTGCGTTTGAAACTATAATGTATAGTGTAGAGAAGCTTGGCGATAAAAAACTTGTAGAGTTGCATGAACCTGAAGCCGCAGGTCTTCTAGAACAGCTTGACTGGTTGCAAGTTAAGAGGGCAGTTGAAGAGTACAAGCCTACAGATCTCGACACAGTTTTGCTAATGCAGCTAGACGAGATAGCTTATAGCGACATGATAACACTGAACATGGACTGGGAGTTAGCGAAAAGAGCAGCTGCTAGAATCATAGACTTGCTCCTTCTCCGAGAAAAGATAAGAGCAACATTAGCAGGCAAAACAATCACCATACCAAAGCCAAGCAGAGCTAATCGCATAATAGCAGTAGACGTTGTTGCAGAAGATGTAGAAGGATCTAGCGAAGTTGTACCAGAGACAATAATTGGTCTAGCAGCCTTCGATGGTGAACACACTCTATCAGCTGCAGACATATACGTTAAACTACCACTTGCAAGACCTCCAAGAAAGCTTCTAGAAATCGAATCCTGGATTGAAGATCAAGTCTACTACGAAGGATTCAAACTCGCAGTCTACAATAAACAAGCTGCAATCAAAATGGCGCACAAAGCCGGGCTAAAGAAACTTGTACGAATACTAGAAGAAGCTGAAGATACAGCATCGCTCTTAGAACACATAGGACTTGAAAGAAATACTCCCTTAGAACAACTTGTTGAAGCACTCAACATTGAAGGACTAGAAAAACCTAGACTTGAAGAACCTCTCGCAGCTCTAGCAGAAACCAAGCATCATTCAAAGAAGTTCTTAGAAAAACTCGGAGACTATCTTGGAAAGAGAGTAAAAGCTATCTACATCGCATACGCCATTCTGAAAGAGCTATCGAAATCGCAGACCTCCAAACCTTAATAAACACTTTACGATGTTGTAAAAGCTTACAACCGCTACACAATCTATAGTACTTTTTCTACAATGTTCAAAAGTTAAAAGAATATCTTTATTTTGTGAAATAAGTTTAAAACTTATAATGTTATTGGGTTAGCAATACTATTCGGTGATCACACACTTTGCGTCGGAACATAAACTTAGACTATATCAGGCGCACAATCACCTCTAGAAAAATTGCACCTTGCGAAGCTCTTTTCGCAACACTTTTGTCGGCATTAGCTGAAGAAGGGCTGTTAACACAAGGCACAATCAACTATATTATTGGAAAAATGACTCCAACTTTCCACTCATATCTCAAAGTACTAGGATATTTGGACAATGTTGCTTCGCAGAGCAGTGAAATTGAAAAGTTTAAAGCAATATTAGTTAGTGTCAATGAGGCCCTCAAACTTGGCAGCAAAGTCAATTTAGAAAAGATCGATGAGAACATCATTAGAGCTTGCTTTGGAGGCTCTACATGTCGTTATTGTCCAAAAGGTGTTGGGCTTGCAGAAATACAGGGTTCTGTATGTCCTTTCCCAAGACTTTTCGAGGGTATTGCAAAGCTTGAAGGAATCTCTATTAGACTTGTCCAAAAACCAACGGTTATTAAGAGGATAGGTGAACTTTGCTGCACAGAATATAAACTTGAGACAACTACTAGCTGATCTCGAAAACATCTTTAACAACTAGTATGCGGGAGCTTGGCATCAACATGTTTATAGTCCACGACTTTCTCCTTACAAGTTTGTTTTTATTCGATGTATATGTCGTAGGATTCATCGTCAATGTCGACATCTTCATGATCAGCTAAAGATGATAGTATGATTGGCATTAGAGCGACATCTAGTAGTCCTAGCCAGGATAGGAGAGGTGCTATTGTGATAAGCTCTGCGAAATCTTCTCTGGAAGATGATATTGTTTCTACAATCTGGTGTTCTTTTTCCAGTCTTTTACCAAGTTCCTCAAGTTCTTTAGCGGCGTCTTTAAGTCTTCTAGTGGCCTCTTCTAGCATCTCATAGCCTTTCTCGGTTAGCCTGTACACGGTCTTTTTGAATATGAAGCCTTTCACATCTCTCTTGACAAGACCTTTTGCTTCAAGCTCTTCTAAGATTTTTGAGATAGAGTCTTTATCCGCTTTAAGCAGTTCAGCAAGCTTATCAGAAGTTTCTACACCTTTAGCAAGAGCTACTAGAATAGCTGCTTCTAGAAGTCTCATATACCGTTCACCACATTTTCAATTTTAGTAGACTCCCATCTTATCATCTTTTCTCTTTGCATTCTAGCGTTCTCGACTATTTTGATGGCTTTTTGATTATCTGCATTTGTTGCACGGTAAAAGCTATATTTGGTTAACTGCTAAGTAATTTTTGTGGGGAGCGTATGGTTGGTGTATGGGAAGAAGCGTTAGCTGAAGAGATGGTCTATCTTCTAGCCCACTTGGCTCATGCAGAACAGCATCTACTTGAAATTGGAGGTGAGTTGGAAGATGTTGATCCTAGAATACTTGCACTTGTCAATAAGCTTAGGATTGGAAGGAAGAAGGTTGGCGAAGTACTATACAGTTCTCTAGGACTTTCAGATTTTGGAGGTGGAGGTAGCGAGTTTAGATCTACAGTGGAGAGTTTATGGTGTACTCTAAAACATCTTTCAATGGCTCTTGTACACTGTGATGAGTCTATAGAGAAGCTTGCTAGAAGGCTTGTAGAGGCTCTTGAAAGAGGGGATGAGGCTAGTTCGAAGAAGGTATTGGCCGATATAAGGAGTTTGCTTGCTGTTAGAAAGACTTTGAGAGATTCTATCAAGGCAACTCTCTTTGAGTTGCCGGAAAGTGTTAAGGGTGTAGAGTCTGTGAGGTGTAGAGAAGATCTCTGTGTAGAGGCTGAAGAGGCTGGTAAAGAGACTAGCGTAGCTGAGCACGCTGTTGCCCGGCAAGGGTAGCACGTGGGTATCCGTGGGCTGGTATTACGGATAAAGTTTCTTCCAATGTTCTAACGTTGAACTCTTCCAGCATAGGTTCCAGCTTTTTATAGGCTTCGTTGTCTAGGACGGCCAATACATACCCGTTAGATGCTATTGCGTATCTACACTCTCTCCTAGACGAAATGTAGAGTGCTGGGTATGTTGGAGAGCCGGCGGTGATCCCATAGTTTTGCGAGGCTATTGCAACTCCGAGGCAACCCTGTCTACCCTTGGAAGCCAACGTTTCGGCTACACGGTCTAGGGGTACACCAGAGTCTATATGGCGTTTTAGGTAGCCTGCAAGAAGTAGAGGTGTTGGGAGTTTGGGGGTTTTTGGTGTTGCAGATGCTAGTTTT
>DQUB01000052.1 GCA_015662475.1 Pyrodictium sp. | reverse complement strand
TGGGAGCTTCTAGAGAAAAATGGTTGTGTAGTGTTCTAGGTTTAAGGCTACCTAGCCGCTTTTGTTTTTAGCTCGTTGACAGCCTTTATAATCTCCTCAACCAGGTCTTTAGCCTCGCCAGGATCGATTATACAGGCGCTTGCAGCTGCAACCTCAATACCAGCAGCCTCTCCAAGCCTCTTCTTGCTTGGAACGTAGACGTATGGTATCTTCTTCTCCTCACATAGAAGTGGTAGGTGTGCAACAATCTCTGGTGGGTCAACATCTTCTGCTATCAACACAAGCTTTGCTAAACCTCTCTCAACACACTTGGTCGTCTCATTGGTACCCTTCTTTATCTTGCCAGTCTTCCTAGCAATCTCCAAAGCCTTGTAGGCTTTCTCTGCTAGCTCCTGGGGAACCTCAAACCTAACATAGAAGGGCTTGCTCATGGCTCATCCTCCTCCCAACAGGCGGTCGTCGCCACCATAGAGAGAAGCGTTGGTTTGTGTAGAGGTTTATAAGGCTAGTCGTGTGCGTATATTGCAACTATCCTTGTCCTAGACTCGCTCTCACCACGTAAAACCTGGTCTATGCGTACAAACCCATACCTTACAAACTGGCATATCTCGCCAACACTTGCACTAGCTAGTGCAGGCTCGCCAAGACCTTGCTCGCGGCTTAGCACCAAGCCTTCTGGCTTCAAAACTTCAACCTCGACATTCTCCTTCGCTGGAACCCACTGTATGATCTGAGCTCTATGCCTTCGAGCCTCCTCCAAACTCTCGCTATGGTATCTCGCCTTTACAAGCTCTCTGCCAACCTCGACAATTTCGATGTTGAACGCCTCCATGAGCCTTACAATCGCGCCTCTACGCAGCAAACTTAGATCCGATGCTGATATGTAGAGGGTTGTTTGTGGGCCCTCTACAACAATCCTTCTCGAGCCAAGGTTTTGGCCTGGGTGGAACGGTATTTCGAACACCTTTTTCTCCCATGGGAGGTCGACGACTAGAAGTGGTATAGGGTCGACAACCACCATATACCTTCTAGCCTTCGGATCAACAATGCTCCTGTTAAGCGAAGCTAGATTAGCATAGCTTATCGACGCATCAGTCTGCTTGACACCAACATCCAAGATGATCTTCTTTATGGTTTCCGCCACAATACCCCTCCTACGAAGACCGGCTATCGTGGCGAAACGAGGATCGTCTATCCTAGCTAGACCTTCAGCTCCAGCTATCTCCTTCATAGCAGACTTGCTCATTATCATTCCCTCAAGCTTTAGCCTGCCAAAGTGTATAACGTGGGGGTACTGCCAGCCCATGTGCTTGTAGAGGAAGATCTGCTTGACAGTATTCTGCATGTGCTCGCGAGCACGTAGCACATGGGTGATCCCTAACAGGTGATCGTCAACAGCAGCTGCAAAGTTGTACGTTGGCCAAACCACATACCGGTCCCCAACGAGTGGGTGTGGAGACCTACTAGTATCTATTATTCTGAAGGCAACCCAGTCTCTAACAGAGGGGTCTGGATGGCTAGGATCGGTTTTAACGCGTAGAACAGCTTCACCCTCGCCAAAAGCACCCTCCAACATCTTATCCCAAAGCTCTAGATTGTCTTCAACACTCCTCAACCTCGGTGGATACCTTTCAAGCCTACCTTCATCACGATACCTTCTAAACTCTTCGCCTGGCATATCATCGACATAGGCTCCACCGCGCTCTATAAGCTTCCGCGCAACCTCGTAGTAGACTTCCATCCTCAAACTCTGGATGTACTCCTCATCCCATCTTATCCCAAGCCATCTAAGATCCTCGCGTATAGCCTCATAGGCTTCTGGTAGAGGAGCCTTGATACGTGGATCCGTGTCCTCGAAACGAAGTATGAACTTGCCCTTGTACATGCGAGCATACTCGTAGCTCAATACCGCTGGTCTAGCATTGCCCAAGTGTATAGCGAAATCGGGGTTTGGAGCAAATCTCGTGACAACCTTACCCTCAACAGCACCTGGTAGAGGTGGAAGCTTCTTCTCTACAGCAGCTCGCTCTCTCCTAGCCCTCTCCCACTCCTCCAACACAGCCCTATACCTTTCCTCAAGCAGCCTCTTCTGCTCCTCCAAACTCAGACTGTTAACCTCCTCAACAACTCTCCGCACGATAGACGCTATATCCCTCGCATACTTTCGCCACTCCGGCCTAACCGCCATAAGCTTGCCCATAACAGGGCCTAGTTGCGCTTTACCACCATGCTCTACAGCGTTTATGAGTGCGTATGCACGAGCCAACTCTTCAACTTCTCTAACGTCTAATCCTGACACGTTTAACCGCCTCCTTAGGAGCTATCATAACTATGTTCTGGTCTGGAGGCCCCTCCGGGGAAGAGTATATGTAGACTACCACGCCAGAAACATGTGTACGAATCCTCCTAACTTCACCCTTCCTCGTAAAAACATAGCCTAGAGTATCCTCGACATCCACTTCAACACCCTCGCAGACAACGACAGTCGTTTTAAGCCCCTCAACTGGTATTGGCTCCAAATAGGTGTCCTTCTCCACTAGGAGACCTTCCCCACCCGACTCTGGAGGTACAACTATAAAGCTTCTAACAGCCTTCTTCCCAAGTAGGTCTACTATGCTGTCCAATTCAACACCATATATCCTCTTGCCAAAACATCTCCCAACACCACTACACCTATCCACAACACTAGCTTCCTCGCCAACAAGCTCTAAATAGCCATCAACACTCGGCATCCCCTCTACGTAGAGGCTTGGGATTAGGTAGGGGTTCCTCTCAAGACAAACACTATACTCTCTACGGCCTCTACGACGACCACCCATACCAGCACCATCCCAGAGAGAATAGAGCAAAACACCCATAAAGACTGGGCTTCAATCTACAAGGACTACCTATCTCTAACAAGCACGTAGTCTACAAGATCTTCAAGCACTCTACGTGTCTCCTTGTCGGGTAGCCTGTAGAGTGCAGCTCTAGCCTTCTCAGCATACTCTCTCGCCAACCTATAGGCAAAGTCTAGAGCTCCTGTAGAGATTATCAGGTTGGCTGCCTCCTCCAACTCTTCCCTCGAAGCAGACTTTTTGCCCAGTATTGAGAGGAGACGCTCTCTCTTCTCCTGGTCCAGCCTCTGCAAAGCGTATACTACTAGTACCGTCTTCTTGCCCTCCCTAATATCGCTATATACGGGCTTGCCTATCACCTCCTCTTTCCCCACAAGACCCAGTATGTCGTCCTTTATCTGAAAAGCTATGCCAAGATTTCTACCGAAAGCCTCTAGAGTCTTGAGTATAGGCTCATCGTCTGTAACCACTAGCCCGCCCAAGACAGCAGAGGCTTCAAAGAGTGCACCAGTCTTCTTGTAGACCATCACCAGGTACTCGTCAAGACTCACATCTTCTCTATCCTCGAAAAGTATGTCCATTGCCTGTCCCTCAGCTATAGTGCTACAAGCTCTAGCGAGATACTCCATAGCCTTGACAACACGGTCTACAGAAACACCGACTTCCACAGCTTTAGATAGAGCTGTGAACGCTTTAGCGTAGAGGAGATCGCCAGCTGTTATCGCTATTGCTTGACCCCACAGCTTGTGTACGGTTGGAACACCACGTCTCATCTCATCCTCGTCTATAATGTCGTCGTGTATGAGGGTGAAGTTGTGTACAATCTCTACAGCTGCTGCAAAGGGAAGCGCTTTCTCTAGATCAGCACCCAAAGTCTCGGCTACAGCTAAGACTATGATTGGGCGAAGCCTCTTACCCCCTGCCCTGATAAGGTGGAGAGCTGCATCGTAGAGTGTTTCAGGCTCTCCTCTAACCACATTGTAGATGTAAGCGTCTATCTTGTCAACCACCCTCTTAGCATACTCGTTAAACTTCTCGAGCAACCTACCACCATCACGCGCAACGGTCGTGTATGAAGCCTCTTATAGACTGGTAGTACTCCAGCTTAATACCTTTAAGAGATGCTAGTTCTCTAAGCCTTCCCTGCACCACTACAGGCTTCTCCCAAAGCTCTTCAACTCTTCTTGCACCAGTTAAAGCTAGACCAGCTTTGATCGAAAACTTTAGAGCAGCAATATAGTTTTTGAGACCGCCAAGACCCTCCTCAGCAAGCTTCTCTAGAGCTGGCAAACCAAAACCTACTAGATCAGCTCCAAGAGCAAGAGCTTTCACAGCATCAAGCCCAGTTCTAATACCTCCACTAGCCACTATACATGCGTCGGGAGCAGCCCATCTAGCCTCGATAATGCTTAGAGCGGTAGGGGTACCCCACACACCAAACCATCTCGCTGCCATGCTGGGTGGGCCTGTGTGGCGGTAGGCTTCTACGAGTATCCAGCTGGTACCACCGCTACCAGCAACATCGAAAAACCTTACACCAACACTTCTCAGAGCGTAGACCGCGTCGTAGGACATTCCATGGCCAGTCTCTTTGACGATAACTGGCACTGAAAGCTTCTCAACAAGCTCTCCTATAGCTTTGAGGAGGCCTTTAAACCTATGGTCTCCCTCTGGCTGGAATATCTCCTGGCCAACGTTTAGGTGTACTGCTAGTGCATCAGCCTCAATCATCTCTACTACTTGCTCGCCTATAGCTGGTCCTTTCTCGAGAAGCTGAGCACCGCCTATGTTTGCTACGAGGACGAGCTCTTGGCCACCACACTTTCTCGCAACAGAATATGTTTTGGCTAGGCTAGGATCTTCTAGAGCTGCTCGCTGACTTCCAACCCCCATAGCTATACCATGCTCTGCTGCTGCTTGTGCAAGCATACAGTTTATCTTCTCGGCAACCTCATGCCCACCAGTCATACCAACAATCATGAGCGGAGCATCGAGTGTTTTGCCGCAGAAACGAGTGCGTGTATCAACCTCGCCAAAGTCTATCTCTGGGAGTGGGTTGTGGACAAGGTATACGTCGTCTAGAAGAGTTGTGCCAGCCTCTACATGGGAGTCTAAGACGATCCTTATATGGTCCAATTTTCGAGCTTTAGTCCCAGACAATACTCCAACCTCCAAGCTAGAGAGGCTAAAGTTCTACCCAGGTACCAGCTTCTCTCCTACCCTCCAAAGCCAGTGCAAGTGTTCCTGGCCTAGTACCAGCACCTATCACCACTCTAAGACCTTGACAGCCAAGCTCTAGTATTGCTTGCAACTTCCTCCTCATACCCCCTGTAACATCGATGGAAGATGATCCACCAACACTCTCATGCTCTAAAAGCTCTTGAAGACCAGCTCTCGTCAGTAGAGGGATTAGACGACCCTCACCATCATATACTCCTGGCACGTCTGTGAGATAGACAAGACGTTCTGCTCCAAGCTCGCATGCAGCTTCTACTGCCAGCTCATCACCAGAGACAATCTGGATCGAAGCATAGCCGGGATAGGCGTCCCCATAGACTATAGGGGTTGCATCGTACCAGAAAGCTCTCCTCACAATATCCCAGCAACAGTTTGGCTTAAACCCTCTCGGCCGGCAGAATGCGTGAGGAGGGTAGATGACAGGGTTAAGACCATACTCGCTTGCAACCTCGGCAAACACCTCAGACAACTCTAGCATCGCTCTCGTTATTGCTGAGAAAGCCTCGCCGGTAGCCATTAGACCCGAATACATGTACTCGTGGGCTACTGGATGGCCATAACTACCACCACCCAAAACAACAACAAAACGCCATCCTAGCCTGTAAAGCCTCCCCAACTCCTCAGATATCCTCCTCATAGCCTCGAGGTTGGGGGTGAAGGGGACATTCTTTCGAGTTATAATGCTTCCTCCAAGCTTTACAACGGCTAGACGAACTTCACCAACTCCCCCAACCCTGCTCCTTTCGCGCAAACCCCGTATCCGCTCTGGAAACTGGGTGTCCACTTGCACTCTTCCCCCGTTGGCGGGTTGAGACCGTAGTAGAGGTAGTATATCGCGTTCTCTACCCTAACACCAACACTCCAAACACTCTCCCAACTCTCACCCTTTCTAAGCCTATTGACCAGCTCTACTACAGTGAAACCAGCAAACTTTGTCAGGAGAGAGTACAGTGTTTCGCCCAATAAATCGCCAATTTCACGTCCAACCTCTTCCTCGCCAACAAGCTCTAGTTCCACCGATGGGATATTCGCATCTAAAGGTTCTTCACCTTCACGAAATACGGTTGCTCTACCCCTCAAGAGTGCAGCTCTACAAGCCCAGACATAGTCGAAGTCTACACCAGCATCAACATCAATACTTTTAGCTGCTTCCAACACCTCTTGGGGCTCCAGACTATAGCCTCCAGCCTCACTAACACTCTTAACAAGCTCTAGGCTGAGAATAGCATAGATGCTTGCAGATGGGAGACTCTCAACACCAGCATCAACATATACTGTTGCTTGGAGAGGCTGTTCAAGCCTATCACAGACAACGTCTAGGAAGCTTCGAAGAGCCATTTCAACCCTCCAACCCAGACTAACCCCATCAACCTTAAGTCTAGGAGAACTAGACTCCTCAACATCCACCTCGACATCGACAAGCTCTCTTTCACTAACAAGCACTAGGTAGGGGTTACGCTTCCCCGGCAAAGGAACGCCAAACACTACCAGTGGAAGCCTATACCTAGCCACAAATAGAGCACCAGACAATCACGCACAAAAACAGCCCTATTATACAGTCACACAGTCAAAAACCGCAACGCTGGAACAAACCGTGTTGGGGAGAGGCTGGGCTAGTAGACTCTTATCGCTGCGTAGCCAACTACACTGCTACGATCTCCAGCAACATCTCCACTTGTAGCATATTTTAGCAGTTCAGCACTCTTAGCGCCAAGTTCTCGAGCATAGTAGAGCATAGCCATTACCGGGCCAGGGCCACACATGCTGATATCGTATGTTGTTACGACTTGGTGTAGTTTTTCAGGGTTCAACTCTAATATTGCTTGGATCGCCATATTGTCTTTCTTCTTTGCAACCTCATCTGGCTCATAGTGTGTGAAATCGCTGCTCGCTATGACAACCACGTCTCTACCAAGTTCTCGAGCTGCTTTAGCTATGGCGAGGCCTAGGTCTCGTGCAACCTCTACTGTCTGTTCCCAAACAACTATTGGTACTATCTTGAACTTGGAGCCGAACAGGTATTGGAGGAATGGTATCTGGACTTCAACGCTATGCTCATACCTATGCGCTTTATCGTCTATATCGGCGTATTCGCTTATTTCGACAATCTTTTTCGCCAACTCAGAGTCTATCTCTACCTCCCCAAGTGGTGTAACCCATACACCTTCAACCATTGTAGAGACTAGCGTGCCCAACCCCGTGTGGTTGGGTCCTATGATGACATAGGTTTGAGCCGGTCCCTCCAACGCTATCCTGCTGTAGACATGGGCTGCAATAGGCCCACTATACATGTAGCCTGCATGAGGCGAGACAAAGCCTAGACTCTCTCTTCTCCTCTCACTGCTAGGTGATGGTACTTTGCCAGGGCCTAGTGGGTGTTTGAAAGCCCACTCTATCTGGGCTTTGAGAGCCTCGGGATCGGCTTCGTAGAACATACCAGCAACAGCTGGTGTTCGTTTAACAGCTACCGTCAAGGCTTTCCACCACTAGTACTAGAAACTGTTTTGGCCTCTAATATAAGGGGTGGGGTGTAGGATTGCCTCTATCGTGTGTTAGAGTTGTTATTGTGGATCCACTGGCTGGTAGAGATGTTGTTGATGCTGTGCGCATGGCTGTTGAGGGGTGTGGTTGTAGGGTTGTTGTCGGCGAGGACATCCTATCTCTAGTTGAAAGGTATTGTTTGGAGGAGGGGTGCGAGAATACGCTGGTTGTTGCTGCTGGTAGACCTTCTGTCTACCATGTGTGGCAAGAGCATGGCTTTCTCAAAGTACTAGATGTCACGTCTTGTGGGAGTGTGGAGGGTGTTGTTGATACTGTTAGGGATAAGTGTTGCTGTGGTGGTGTTAAGCTTGAAAACCTGTGTTTTGTTGAGTCGGGGCCTGGCTGGCTAGAGCTTTGAGTGGAAATGTTATAGGGTGACATCCTCTACACTCTCGAAGGTGTTGTGTGAGGAGGGGGTGTTTTGCCACCACCAGAGAGGCTTGTTGGCGTTGTTGGGAAGACCAATGTTGGCAAATCAACCTTCTTTGCAGCAGCCACTATGGCGTCTGTCGAGATAGGCAATAGGCCTTTTGTCACGCTAGAGCCTAACGTTGGTGTTGGCTATGTTAGAGTTAGATGTGCCCATGTCGAGCTCGGATTGCCTCGCTGCAACCCAGCTAAGGGATACTGTGTTGATGGTTGGAGATTTGTACCGGTAAAACTTGTAGATGTGCCAGGACTCATACCCGGTGCTCATGAGGGTAGAGGTCTGGGCAACCAGTTTCTAGACAAGATAAGACAGGCTGACGCCATACTCCTAATCGTAGACGCTGCTGGTGCAACAGATGCTGACGGCAATCCAGTGCCTCCAGGCACCTACGATCCTGTAGAAGAGGTCCACTTTCTCGAGAGAGAACTTGACGAGTGGATATACTCTATCATCAAACGCGACTGGGAAAAGTTTGCGAGGAAAGTCGCAACAACTGGTGAAAATGTTGTTGATGCTTTGGCTAGAAGGCTTAGCGGTTTGAGTGTGAGAAGAGAGCATGTTGAGAAAGCTCTCGAGTACGCTGGACTTGTAGACAAGAAGTTGACTAGTTGGAGTCAAGAAGATCTAAAAATGTTTGCAACTGGCATAAGACGTGCAAAACCAATCGTTGTTGTAGCAAACAAAGTCGATATACCTGAAGCAGAAGACAATGTTAAGAGGATGCGTAGAGAGCTCAAATACCCTATTGTGCCTGCAAGCGCGCTTGCAGAACTTGTACTGCGCAGAGCAGCACGTGCAGGCTACATACGCTACATACCCGGAGACAGCGATTTCGAGATATTGGATGATAGTAGGCTCTCTCTCCAGCAGAAGAGGGGCCTAGAGTATATAAGGGAGAATGTGCTGAAGAAGTGGGGGTCAACAGGGGTTCAACAGGCTATAAATAAGGTGTTCTTGGAGGCTCTAAACATGGTTGTTGTCTACCCCGTAGAAGACGCCAACAAGTACACCGATGGTAGGGGTAGGGTGCTTCCAGACGCATACCTTGTGCCTCGCGGTACAACTGCTAGAGATCTTGCATACATGGTCCATACAGACCTTGGCAAAACATTCCTATACGCTATAAATGCGAAGACGAAGATGAGAGTTGGAGAAGACTACGTTTTACAGGATGGCGATGTGATAAAAATTGTTGCAGCTGCAGCGAAAAAGTAGTGGTTCTAAGCACCGGATAAAACACCCAAACATATGAGAAGGCATAGTGGGCTCGACCCTATGACGTACAGTATACTCGTTCTAGATGCTGATACGGGGCTTGCAGGAGTAGCTGTTGCATCTGGCACTATTGCTGTTGGCTCACGTGTACCCTGGGCAAGGTATGGTGCTGGTGTTGTTGTAACACAAGCCTACACAAACCCAGCTCTAGGCCCACTAATCCTAGAGCTTCTAGCACGCCACGGTCTAAGCGCTCGAGACGCTCTAGAGGAGGCTTTGAAGAGAGATTCTAGCCCTTCCCACAGACAGGTTGCTGTGATAGACTATGCTGGCGAGATAGCTGTACACGACGGCGATTGGGTTCCAAGCTGGCACGGATACCTTGTAGACCCATCCATACCAGCTGTCTGCATTGCAAATCTTGTAGTGGGCCCAGAAGTGTGTGAGAACGCTATGAGAGCTCTTAGAACAACCGAAGGCAATATCATAGACAAGCTTGTCGCAGCATTGGAAGCTGCTCATAGAGCAGGTGGAGACAAGCGTGGCGATAAATCTGCTGCACTACTAGTCGTTGGACATACAAACCACCTACCATACTATGACAGGGTTGTAGACTTGAGAGTGGATTTTGCAAAAGACCCTATCCGTAAACTGCGAAAACTCTACGAAGAGTGGATGAAACCATAGCAACACTATGCTACACACTTTTCCCTCGGGAACAAGCTCAACACCCTACAGGCTATCCTCGTCGTGCTACAATATTCACACTCAACCCTCTTCTCAAGTCTCACAATTTTGGCAGAAACTCCCTCCTCTTCAAGCCTCTTCTCAAGCCACGTCTCGTCAACCCACTGGTCGGGACCTAGCAGGATAATGTCCGGCTTTAAAGCCTTTAGAGGCTCCACAACATCTCTCTCACTACCTAGAACGGCCTTAGACACATACTTTACAGCCGAGATAACCTGCAAACGCTGCTTCTCGGGTACGAGTGGAGGTCTCCCCTTAAACCTCTCAACACTAGCATCACGTGCAACAATAACATGCACTCTACCAAGCTCCCAAGCTCTCCTCAACAACTCTATATGGCCTGGATGCAATAGTTCAAAGCTACCCGCTACAACGACCTTGGGTCTAGACAGTAGCTTCGACAACGCTTTCCACTCGAAGTCTACAACGCCAAGCCAGCGTAGAGCATCGATTAGACCTTCAGCATAGGCTACACATGCTAACGCTGTAAACGTATCGCCCTTCTCCAGATAGTATCGAGCATCATCAACATAGAGTTTTGCTAGCTCGACAAGCTTTGCATAGGGCTTCTCCAACCTCTTACCAGCCAGTTGTTGAAGAGCCTGCTCCACATTATCTATATACGCTTGCACACGTTGTTTCTCGTCCAACAACCCCCCAAATGCTAGCTACTCCATAGTGATTAGCTTAAGAGGGTTTACCGTGAAACTGTAAGGTGGAACATGGTCTAGACTGGCTGGAACATGTGCTCAAAACCACAGTTGAAGCCGGCTATGTTGCTCCAAGAGACTCTATGTAGTCGAGATTAGCCCAGTCAGGCTTTTCCTCAGATTCGCTCCAAAGAGCCTCTAATAGATTCTCGAGAGCTTGTAGAGGCTCTAGACCTTCCTCCAACACCAACTTCGTCAACCTAGAATAGTATGTTTTCAACTCCCAAACATAGTGTTTAACTAGCCTCTCTGGCGGCCTCTTCTCCCCACCCTTTCCCACTCCAGGACAGAAGCTGTCTAGGTAGACATGGCTAGGCTTTACAGACTCTACAACTAGCGGATACAATCTACATCTTAGAGGTCTTGCAGGATACACTACACATAACGTCTCACCGCTTGGCTTGTAGTGGAGAAACGGGCACTTCCCATGCTCACCCCTAATACTCATAAACACGAATATGTCTGCAACTATAACGTTCACATATGCTCTCAAAAAGCTCTTCCAGCTCATCTGCAGAAACTTGGCCATACGCACAACATCATAGCCTGTAAGAGACACGTTTGGCCCAGTACCACAGCACATGTCACACCTCACACACTTGAACTTGAATGTTTCGCTAAGCCTCAACCTAACATAGCGCGACATAGCGTTTGGCTCCCCTACCATCTGCTACTCCTTTAAATCGTGTATGCTTGTAGTTGAATAGCAGTTTTAACCTCTGCAACTAGAGGTAGCCTGAGAGGGTGTATTGTATCTTGGCAACACCCATTGACGCTCTATACGGTCAGCTTATAGGACTGCTCTTCTGGCTACTACTACTCTACGTGCTCTTCGAGCCTATGATGCGTGTAAAGAGGTTGCAAGCTGCACGTATGAACATGATAAGGAGGATTGAGGAGAGGTATGGATGGCGTGTCATCACGTTAATACACCGTGAGGAGACGATAAGCTTTCTAGGCATACCAATCCGAAGGTACATAGACATAGAGGATTCCGAGGCTGTTATAAGAGCAATACGCACAACACCACCCGATAAACCAATTGCACTAATTCTACACACACCTGGAGGCCTTGTACTTGCAGCTGCACAGATTGCATTAGCTCTCAAAAACCATCCAGCCAAGAAGATAGTGATAATCCCACACTATGCCATGAGTGGGGGGACGCTGATAGCATTGGCAGCCGACGAGATACTAATGGATCCACATGCAGTGCTAGGACCTCTAGACCCACAAATAAGCATTGGACAGGGCATAGTTGTGCCTGCTCCTAGCATCTTAAAGGTGGCCAAGTTGAAGGGGAAGAATGCTAGCGACCAGACACTCATATACGCCGATATAGCCGAAAAAGCTGTTAGAGAGATGCAAGAGTTCATAGTAGAGCTAATACGCGACAAAGTGGGAGAGGAAAAGGCTAGAGAGCTCGCCAAAACGCTAACTGAGGGGAATTGGACACACGACTACCCAATAACATTCCAGAAAGCTAGAGAGCTAGGCTTACCAGTTAAAGCCGGTGTACCACCAGAAGTCTACGAGCTAATGGAGCTATACCCACAACCACCAACAAACAGACCTGGAGTCGAATACATACCATATCCAACCATACCACAACCACGCCAAAGACAGACACCGCAATAGGATAGGCGAAAAGTGGCGGACCTACCCCACACCGACTCGTCAGCATCTCCACACTCAGCGGCTTGTTTTCCGGGCATCGGCCCGCCAAAAGACAGAAACCCTACACCCACACAAAAACAGCCTTTTCTCCCAACACTCAAATCCAAGCATACACTCTCTAAACCTGTCTAGAGCAAAACAACAGAGTAAATATAAAGACCCCCACGGAAAAGTCGAGAGTTGGAGCTGGTGTGCCGCCGTAGCTCAGCCTGGCAGAGCGCCGGCCTTGTAGGCCCCGAAAGTCCTGGCCTTTGGGGCCAAGAGAGCCGGTGGTCGCGGGTTCAAATCCCGCCGGCGGCTCCACTCGCAAAACAGCTTCTCGCAAGCTCCATGTGGAAAGGGGAGTTCCACTTGCCTGTATCTGGCGGCTTTTTGCAGCTTCTAAGAATCTTACCACGTTTGGCATTATAAACCCCTCTATAACATATGTAAAGTAGGGTAGGGCGACACACTCGAGAGACATGTGCTGGTGTAGCGAGGGGTGAGAGACTATGGCTGGCCTACTATACCGACTGTTCCACTATGACGATGAGAGGGGTGATGCTAAGGAATAGTAGTTGTTAAGCTAGTTGTTTGTCTACTTCTAAGCGTATTGTTCCTCTACATGGCTGTTAAAGAGTTTGATAGCGATCCACTATGGAGCCTCATATACCTGCTTATAGGCTTAGAATACTCCTTAGACCTCTATGGCATGGCTAAGCCCAAGAAGGTTCACGCTTAGACTTGAGCTACCCCATAGTTTTTCTTTTAAACAAGTTTTATTGGGCTATTCTGAGACACTTTAGAGGGTACTCTACTTGGGTGTGGAAGGCCTTTAGGGCTGAAGAGGTGATGACAGTACCCTCGACCGAACCAACATCTCCTGTAGGAGGACCCTATTTTCCGCTTTTCTAGGACTTCTACCTCCTCCTCTAGTGGTGTAGCGTTGTGGGTGGCTGGGAGACTGCCTTCACACTCTCGCAGCCTGGTGGCGATTGGATGCTCAGTATCTACAAGGTGAAAGATGTTATTGTTAGGAAGAAGTCTAAGTTCCAAGAGATAGTTGTTGCGGTGCTTGAAGGGTATGGTAAAACCTTGATACTCGACAACTTGATCCAGAGTACAGAGTTTGACGAACACATATACCATGAGAGCCTAGTACACCCTGCAATGGTGACACACCCAAACCCAGAACGTGTTCTAGTGCTTGGTGGTGGTGAAGGAGCTACACTACGCGAGGTCTTGAAACACTCTTGTGTTAGAGAGGCTGTAATGGTCGATATAGACGAGGAAGTGGTCAATATTGCTCGAGAGTATCTGCCAGAATGGCATCAAGGCGCATTTGATGATCCACGCTCACGTGTAATAATCGCAGATGGCGCTAAATATGTTGAGGAAGCATATCGTCGTGGCGAAAAATTCGATGTTGTTATAATGGACTTGACAGACCCCTTTGGCTCTGAAGTAGCTAAACACCTCTACACAAAGTCTTTCATGGAGAAAGTCTACGGCATTCTAGATGACGATGGAGTAGTAGTTACACAGGCTGGATGCAGCTATCTCTACCCGCAAGCATACATGTCCGTTGTTGAGGCTATCGCTGCTGTCTTCCCAATAGTGGTAGAATATGCTGAGTTCATACCATCGTTTGCCTACCCCAACAACTACATTATAGGCTCAAAGAAGTACGATCCAAGATCTTTGAGCGAAGAAGAGGTTAATAGAAGGCTTGAAGAGAGAGGTGTAAAAACAAGATTCTATAATGGTGCTGTCCACGTAGCTCTAATGAAACATCCAATACTCCTGCAAAACCGCAACCTCTAGCACACTTTTACCCTCCAAGTATCCAACATAATCCTATTTATCTCCTTGCATATCCTCGTCAACGTTTCTACAAGACCAGACTTGGGAGAGTATACGTAGGCTCGACCACCTCTACGTAAAGGATATGGCTGTCTATCGACAAGACCTTTCGTGTAAAGCTTTCTCAACGCTCTCCTAACAACCTCGGGATTCCTACCAATCTTAACAGATATCTCTTTGACTGTAACCTTTTCTAGATTCGACGCTACAAGGTATGCTAGGATAGATGCTTCTTCCTCGCTAAGACCAAATATGCATTTCAACATGCATTTAAGACGGTCTGCTCTAACCTGCTCACCACCACTCGTATCAACAGATGATACGAGGTCTTGGAGAATGGTGTTCAAAAACTTGCCACCCAAGCCTTTAACGGCCGAATACATTAATAAGCGTTAATGTCTTTGCCCTTTAAAACAACATGGTTAAACGTGTACAATAACCGTTCATGCTATCCTAGGAGTAGTGGAGAGTAGTGGATAGCGTGGCAGGTGGAAGTATAGGATGACAGAACCATACCCGGTAGTATCGAATGGCGAGATAGTAGGTTTGATAGCTGGAGGCGGTGATGCTATCCGCATATGTAGCGTTGATGGAGTGTGTAGACTATACTTTTGGGTTGATAGTCAAACTGCTGTTGAAGTTAGCGATATGGTTGAAGGCAAGAACCTCTGGGTTGACGGTACTAGAGTACCCATAGGTGCTTGGCTTGTACACCCACCACTCCTCGCTACACGTGTTATCGGAGATCTAGACGAGTATGTTGAGTGGCTTTACAGGCGTGTTGGGAGAAGACTTGCAGGTAAAACAGTGTTGCTAGGCTATAGCGGTGGCAAAGACTCTACAGCAGCTCTACTAGTCCTTCTAAAACTGCAAGAACTTGTAGAGTTCAAGTTGAAACCCGTATACATACACTTCCCATACCTCGAACCACCACAATACGCGTCGTTCGTCGATAGAGTTGCAAGAAGGCTTGGCATCCACATAGAGTTTCTAGAGCCTAGGAAGAGAGATGTGAAGACTCTGCTGAAGTGGAAGGGTTTGCCTAGACGTGGAAACCGCTGGTGCACATACTACAAGGTTAAGCCTATGAGGGAGTTGAGGAAGAAGCTAGGCAACCCCATAGAGGTTGTTGCTGATAGAGCTACAGAAGCTCCAAAGAGGTTTGAAAGGTTGAAAGCAAGGCTAGAAGAGCTAGAGCCTTTGAGGGGGAAGAAGCTCAACCCCGTCTACATGTTGTCGGTGTTGGATGTTGCAGCAATACTGCGTAGATATGATCTTGTACACCCAGACTATCTGCTTGGATCTCCACGCATAGCATGCTTAATGTGCCCGTTTAGAGCTCTTCACGAATTCCCGTCAAACTGGCTAGATAGACTGGAAGATCCAGGCTTTATAGAGGAGGTGTTGGCTAAAGAGCATAGGAAGTGGTATGCAGAGATACCGTTCGAAGACTTCACATACTATCATCTGTGGAGATACCCGCGGCCTATCGCTGTACGTGTTTGGAGAGCACATAGAGGCTTAGCTTTCCAGGCTGAAGGTCTAGAAAAACTTCAACGTTGGCAGGTAATACAGGCCTTCAAGAGTGTTTGGGTTGAAAAGTTGCCCGAAAAGCCTAGGATTAGGCTGAGAGAGCTTGGCGAAAAACTGTTGAAAGCTTGGAGACAAGGTATACCCATTCTCACAGCATAAGTCCTAGAAAGTGTGCTGGTAGTAACACTGCTAGGCTTGCCAATGGTATTAGCGTGTTATCGTCTATTGGTGGAAACTCGTACCTCTCAACAATAGATGCTATTAAGCCGGCAAGTGCACCCCAAACACCAAGCCATAGAAAGCCTAGAGGTACCACGAGAACAGCCATTGCAACATTTCCAACCCAGTGCTTAGTCCTTCTACCAAACAACATGTTCCTAACAATACCTGTAACAGCATCGCCAAACGATATTAGAAGTGCTGGGAACACAGCTACTCTAGCATCACCTGTTAAAAGCCAGAGAACTAGCAGGCTAAAACCCCACATTATGCAGAAGTTTACCTCGTACATGTTGTCCTCTGTTTGAAACCAGTACATCAACCTACCAACTCTATGGGGGATATAGGTCAACAACGCTAGTAGAAGTGCTAGTGCAAACGGTATCCAAGGTCCACTAAACAGCAGTGGTACTAGAAGCGCAACAACACCACCAGCAAGCACATGTATAACCTTCCTATTATAGTACACAGCAACGTTATGAGGTAGCCCACGTCTTCTCATAACACTGTATAGTATTTTGGTTCCAAAGACAACAGCCATGACATAGGCTAGAAGAGCTATTGCCCAGCCCATTTCAACCAATAGCAACTCCTACACCAAAAGCCTACTAGAAAGAGCCAGGCTAAAACAGATAATACCAAGCTATGTCATGGAGCCTCCAAGTGAGCTGGAAAAACAATGTTATGCTGGACTAGCCAGATAGGGTGTTGGTGTTGTTCTAGTGGGTGAGGAGGGCACGATTAGAGAGAAGATAGTGAGGTTGTTGATGGAAACACAACGCCCCCTCTCAGCTTCAGAGATAGCCTCTATGCTAGGTCTACCAGCTGGTAGTGAGAGAGAAGTTTACGAACACCTTAGCCACATCGCGAAAACTGTTCGGAGGAAAAGTGGGGGTAAACTTGCTCTCTACATGGTACCACCTCAGTGCAAAAAGTGTGGCTATGTGTTCAAGGATCTAGACAGGCCCCGCAAACCCAGCAAATGTCCTCGGTGCAACAGTCAGTGGATAGACCCGCCAAAATTCTACATAGCCGAAACATAGCTGTCTAGAGAAGATCGCTCCAAAGAACTATTCAAAAACGGTTACAACTTCTACACCAGCCTTTTTTAGAAGTTGGAGGATAGGACATATCCTCTCCACATACCTCCAAACATCTTCAACACTACCACGGTCCTTGTACCCTAAAACCCTAACCGTAACCCTCCGTAGGCTTGCACCAGGCAATTGCCATTCGCCCTCAACATCCACTCTTATATCGCCAAGTTCAACGCCAAGTTTTCTAGCAATGATCACAGCCGTGGCAGCTTCACAAGCGGCTAGGGAAGCCGATAGGAGGTCTAGGGGAGTCCATCTATCAGCTAGACCCCCTATGTCTGGAGGCTCGCTAACCTCAATACGCTGCTTCTTACCCTCACACCAGACTTCAAGAAGGAGAGGCTTCTCCTCCCTAACACTCACACTAGCTCTACCAAAAATAACACGTTCACGTTTGCCCAAGAACAAACCACCAGAAGGCGGCAAAGAAACATGCGCCCTTTAAAAGTGTTGAGATTTTAATCTAACGGGTTTTAGGCTCGGTGAAAGACCCCGCAGGGCTCATCAACAGTTTCAGCCCCAATCGCCCTCCTCACAGCCTACAAGTTTAGCTTGTAAAGTCCAGCCAATAAATGTGGAGGTTGTCCGACCAACTCTGCAGTAGAGCCTACAGCGTTATAGTGGATAGAGCCTCTCTACCTCGAGGACGTACCTATTGGCGAACAGGGTTGGCTGGAGAAGCACGTGTAGTTGTTATTGCGTGTAGTGAGGTTGATCTTGTAGAGGTTGGTAGCGAGTATGTCGAACTTGTAGTGTTGAGCTGTAGTGGGTGGTGGAAGGATTGGCGTGGCAAGGTTATAGAGGTTTACAGCTGTTCCAGCAAAAGCTCCTCTATCCCTCGAAGCAACCGTCTTCTAGAGGCTATCTACAGCGTTTCTACAGCAGACACGGTTGTTGTTTGGAACTGCAACGCTACAGTTCTCGGCGTAATGCTTGGACTTCTAGCCAAAAAATTTGGAGCTAGACTTGTGCTAGTTGGAGACTACCCAAGCACTATAGCACGTTATGCGGATCTAGTGTTGAGCACCTCCACTAGTCTCTCTCAACTTCTCTCCAAGCTTAAGCGCTGAAGCTATAGCGGCTGCTAAACCGCTAATCTCGCCACCCACTATCGAGGGGTAGAAGACTATCAACGTCCTCTCCTTAGCAATCTCTGCAAGCGTATGCAATTCTCTTAGCCTTAGAGCAGTTGGATGCTCTTCGTAGATGCGAGCTGCTTCAGCCATTATCTTTGCAGCTTGACGTTCACCCTCAGCCTCTATAATCTTAGCACGTCTCCACCTCTCAGCCTCAGCCTGCTTAGCCATTGCACGAACAAGACCTTCTGGCAACACAACCTCCTTTATAGTGACAGCCGTTACTTTAATCCCCCACGGATCCGTCAACTCATCGAGTATCCTTTGAATCCTCTTGTTCAACTCTTCCCTCTTAGACAACAGCTCGTCAAGGTCAACCTGGCCAAGAACATCTCTAAGAGTTGTCTGTGCAAGCATTGCAACACCATAATGGTAGTTCCTTATGGTCATAACAGCCTTGATAGGGTCGAACACACGATAGTAGACAACAGCATCAACAGAAACCTCAACATTATCTCTCGTTATAACCCTCTGCTTAGGAACATCAACAACATGTATCCTCAAATCAACAACTTGAACACGATCTATAATCGGTATCACAAAGACTAGACCAGGACCCTTAGCACCAATAAGCCTACCAAGACGAAATATCACAAGACGCTCATACTCTCGCACAATACGAATACTATAAGCAAGAATAGCGATTAACACTAGAATGCCGAAAAGCACAGCTATCGTGTAGAAGATAAGCTCACCCACACCACCTTTAACAGCCACCACCACTCTACACCAAACCCAAAACTAGACCACTACATACTCTTCCACATTTCTACCAAGCCGAAAACAACATGCTTAACTAGCCACCCAACACCCTCCACAAAGGGTCTAGAAGGTGGAAACACTAACACTCCTACTCTACTACGGCCTGCTAACCATATATGCCATAGTAATACTATGGTCTATAGTACTCGAACGCCGCTACAACCTCACCCAATACTACACACTCCTAATGATCGCAATATGGCTCACAATACTCAACAAAAAACTTCTAGTCTCAGTACAACTGCCAGCATCGATAGAACTAAACATTTCAGATTAAGAAACAGTTATTGGTATAAAGAAATAATAGCAGTACAAATAATAATATTATGCCCGAAATACTTACTATATAAAATTAAATCATTTAGTGCTTTACAGTAAACCTTTTTTTCTAACACTAAAAAACTTTATGACGGAACAAAGTGTTAGAGGTGCAGAAAATGGCAATAGAAGCTCTGACTACAGCCCTACCCTTTATATGGGCCCTACCACTATTGGTAGCAGCATACAAACTATACAATGAAGGTCGCATGGTAGGACCAATGGTACTACTAGCACTAGCAATATCGATATTAGCTGGCTATCTAACTCCAGAGCTAGCAGTCAAGTATATTGTTAACTGGAGCATCGCTATGCCCTAAATTAAGATAAGAGTTGCTTAACTAGATAAAGTCTAGGGCCTATAAGACCTAAAAATCTTTTTTAATTTTCCTCATCCGGTCTCACTTAACCTTATTTTTAGTTCTGTATCCTTGTCACTGGTATGGGAGGTTATTGTGCTTACCGAATCCTATGTGCTGCGGCTGTTTGGTTATTTTTCAATAGCTGTTACAATATTTCTGCTTAGTTATCTTGCTTTCAGAGGCGATTTAGAGGCTGCCAAACTGCTTGTTTATATTGGCTTGATCTTGCTTTCTAATGAGCTGTTGAGTGGTATGCTGCTTT
>DQUB01000102.1 GCA_015662475.1 Pyrodictium sp. | reverse complement strand
TGCCACCTACTCCAGCACTTGTCGAGAAAGCTAGAACGATGATTTCAACAGGTAGTGTAGGGCTTGTAGTTGTTGTTGAGGGTAAGCCCACTGAAGCCTCGGCAATGCTTGAGCAGATGGCTAGAGAGTATGGTGTTAGAGTATTGGAAGTACCATCACCGCTTGACCCTAGACCCTTCTACGAGAAAATAGTTGATGTATGTGCACGTTTAGCAACACTGTTTGGAGGGTAGTTAGCGCGTGTATATAGACATACGCTGGGTTATAGCTGCTACTAGTGTTGGAATAGCTTTTGGCTCGTTGAGCATCCTCGTTGCTATAAGAAGACTACACTTTCTAGCTGGCGGTCTACCTCATGGCGCACTAGTTGCTGTTCTACTGGGTATCATTGCAGCAAATGTTCTCGGTATACCGGTTCATCTAGCTTCAATACTCTTTATATCAATTCTCATAGCCATTGCGTGGATGTTATTGGAGAAGGGTGTTAGCGGTGATGTTGTAGCAGCAGCTTTCGTATCGTTTTGCTCGTCTGTTGCCGTGATTCTAGGCTACATGGTACTCTCACTATTTCCGCTGAAGGAGAGTTTGTGGGCCTACATTTGGGGCGATATCCTCCTCGTTGACTGGAACACAGTGGCTTTATCAGCTGTTATTGCTGTAGCCGTTTTAATAACGACACTTACAACTTATATTGAGCACATGTGCATTGCTGTTGACGGTGATGGTGTTAGACTTGCTGGTGTTAGAATAGGATTGTACGACCTGATACTCTTGACAATGCTTGCAGCAACTTCTACAGCACTATTAAAAGCTGCTGGCTTTGTCCTAGAACACGTGTTAATACTCCTTCCCGGCACAATAGCTGTAAATCTTGCGAAAACCGGTATCCAAGCACTACTATACTCGCTTGTGATTAGCCTAGCTGCTAGCCTAATAGGCCTGCTCCTGGGATTAGCTCTAAACCAACCACCTTCAGGTCTCATAGGTCTTCTTCTCTTCGCAACCTACATATTCTCTCTCCATGTTAGCCGGAGGAAGTAGGCTATGGGGAAAAGGCGATTTGGCGTTTCAATACCACAAAATCTTGCAGAAGCATTAGACAAGCTTGCTAGTAGGCTAGGTGTTAGCCGCTCTGAGCTAGTTGCTCTAGCACTTAGAGAGTTTCTACACGACCATTCACACTACCTCTACAAGCACGAGTGCACTGGCGTCATAATACTTGTGGGGTCGGAGAAACAGCGAAGAAAGGTTGAAAGTCTACTCGAGTCCTACCGCGATATCGTTAGAGCCTACCTTCATGCACACACAGAGGGAGAGTGTATAGAGGTTATAATAGTCAAGGGGTGTTCGGTGAGAATATCAACACTACACCGCAAGCTTGTTGAGACAGGCTGTAAGCCTCGCTTCATACCGTTAAGAGACAATGTTTTGTCGGAGGGAAACACCGCTTCAGCATCCTATACTCAGCCGGCCTGAACTCCCCATCAGGATATTGTTGGGTTTCAGTTCCTGCCGGGTTCTTCACCCCACATTAGTGGTCTGCTGGGACTAAGATGGTGGGACACACATCATCAACTCCACTTATGCTGTAAGACGTTTAGCCCTTTAAATAAGGGTTTTCACTGTCGACTTGCAATGAGCTAGGAGTGTGAAAAACTATGAACATAAGGCTTGCTGTTGGTGTTGCCATCCTAGCCGTCATAGTGTGTATTGCGATGCTTGTATCGCTTGACGGGCTTATAGGAGCTGTAGAAGTGCTTTCAAGCTCCACATACAATGGCGAGTTCAACGTAACCATTAAAATTTCGAGAGTGGATGACTACTACAACGTGACATTGTATGTAGATGGTGTTTTGAAGGGGGGTAAAAGCATTGGCTTCCAAAGATATACAATGGTAGCTTCAAACAACACCTTCTTCTACAATAGTAGTTGGAGTATCACGTATTTGGAAGGGTTTGAAGGAGGAGAAAAGAGGACTTTAATCTATGCGAAAGACCATAACCTTGTAGTGTACGTATACTCTGGAGATCGCGTAGCCAAACTTGTGAATGCAACCTATGTTGGTGTTGAAACAGTTGATGGTGTGCAATACCACGTTTATAGGGTGGTTGTGAACACGTGGAGTAGAACAGCTATTGTAAAACCACTTGTAGTTCTACAACCTCCACCTTCACTAGCTCCTGGTCTAGCTACACCAGCATACAGCTTAGCAGAGCTGTTGAGGCCTCTAGCAAAAGGCAATACTAGTATCACGATTAGAACACCTTGTGTTGTTGTTGAAGGCTATGGTGTTGAAGAGCTTAGACGTAGCCCAAATGGGACAGCCAATTTCCACCACACAATGTACTTTAGATTGACTTGTAGTGAGGTGCTACCTTACGCCTCACTAACCTTCTACGCTTACACGCAAAACAATACTCTCTACTACCATGTTAGGGCCAAGTACTTCACCAAATCAACTACCCAACTTGCCGCATATTTGGATGATCTTGCTAGACTTGGAAAGCTAAACGTTTCTGTAGACTTTGACGGGCACAAATTCTACAATAGAGGTGCAATAGACCTTCTAAGAGGTCTTGAGCTGAGCTAGCTTGGCTGAAAAGCTGTCACCCAATGCGCTATTGGGCTAGCAGGTTTAGAGGGGTGTGTGAAACTATATTTCTCTCGGTGCTACTACGTGGTCCGTATAACTGAATCTATGAAGAGGATCTTAGAAGTACTTGCTAAAGCCAATAAACCTCTAACATTGGACGAGATAAGCAGACATGTTACTGGCATCAAGATAAGCACCGTTAAAAAGTATCTTGGCACACTAGCTCGCGAAGGCTATGTAGTTAAAGGTCCTCTAGACACATACACTATAACTGATAAAGGACTAGAACTTGTTGGATTGAAAGCAGAAGAGGGGGCCACCACTTCTCCGGAAGAGAGACAAGCAGTAGCCCAACCCACTACAGAAGCTCAAACCCAATCTCTTGAAGCTGTCGAGGGGGTAGAAGCAGTTGAAAAACCTAAAACCTTGGTTGCCCCACTCTACTTTGTCACTCCAAATGGTACCATAGTACCTCTCACTGTTAGAAGTTTAGAACAGCTTTATGCAGCTATAAAGTATGGGTTTGTGTCAGAAGATGTGCTATCATACATGGTTAAAAGCGGATACTTAGAGGCTTGGATGAGAAATGTTCTAGGCGACCAAGAACTTGCAAATCTTGTTGGAGAGCTTAGAGGTGCCACGGAAACCGAGTTGAAAAGTCGTCTTCTCGAAGCACTCTCCAAGAAGCTTGCAGGGTAGTGGGGGTGCCACCCTCAACCCCCGAGGTCCTACGCCGCGGCACTTCCTCACCATTTTTACAGCATTCTAGTATCGGTGGATAGCCCGTCTTTCAGCGGGTGGCACCCCAATTTCCACACAAAACATGAGCCCCGAAAAATGTTGAGTGTGTAGGGTAGGCTGAGTAGATGAGAGAGTGGAAGATCCTAGTCATCGACGAACATGGCCTTTGTAAAAGTTCTTCTCTCTGCAAACTAGTTGTTGAAGCTATTGACAACTTCTTTGCAAGAGCCAAAGAGCGTGGTAGAAGACCACCTTTAGAGGTCTATGTTGAGGTTGGCAAACCGCTCTATGAGGCTGAAATAGCTAGAAGTCTTAGTGGAACTGTGCCGCAGAGTACCCCCGAGTCGTGTCTACTGTATGCTGGCTGGTTAGGAGTCCCAGAAGTCTACATCATACCCAGCAACTGCAAAAGATATGATGATAAGAGGGTTGTAAGCGAAGCTTATCGTGTTGCTGCACATGCAATGCTGCATAGAGGGTATGAATACTATGCTGTCGAATTGGCTGATAGAAGTGCTTTAGAGGGTCTACCGAGCAGCATCGCAATTGAGTTCCTATATCTTATTAGTGCTGGTGTTCGTGCGTACGAAGCTCTAAAATATGCTAGTAGTGTTATAGGTGTTGAAAATGTAGCCTACCACGTTAGACTCTCACTAGAAGAAGCCATAGACTATTACGAGGAACTTGTACGCCAGCTTGAGCTAGAAGAACACGTGTTATGGCTACTAGCAGCAGAATTTTTCAAGCTTCTCGCAGAAGCACTACCATTCACACATCTGCCCACAATAAGCCATGCTATTGCCGAATTAGAAGCTGTACTTGCCACCATATCTCGCTCTGCTTGGGAAGCTGTTTGGGAGGGAGCACAAGAGCTACGAGAGCTAGAAGGGGTTCAAACGCGGTTGAAAGCAGGGTTTATCGCTGCTAAGATAGCAGGTAGACTTAGGGGGAACCTCTTCTGAGAAGCTGTAGAGAAGCTCTTGCCACTACACTTGCACGACTTAGAGCTCTCTTTGAGCTTGAAGCTAGAGAATTTTACAGTGACTGGATATACTGGTCGGCTGCAGAAAGAGAACTTGAAATTCTTGTTAGATGCCTCAAACTCATCGCTACACCTGATAAAAACGATCCTCCAGAGATTAGGGAGATCTTAGAGAGAGCTACTGCTCTCGAACAGCTCCTTAAAGAGGAGAGGCTAAACCCACAACTACTAAGGAACATTATTGCTGACATGATCGTAGACACGTACAAGCTTATCGAGTACATTCGGTCTAGAGGCTATCCCCATAGTTTAGAGTAACGCTATATCCTGCGAGGAGGGCTTGGAGAGGAGGGCAGACATGGTCTACATAGGCAAAACTAATGCTGTAAAGGCCCTGCTTATCCTACTCATACTGCTAACAATCCAGCCAGTTGTGGTTGAAGGTTTGACATTCAACAACACAAACACTACTTGCAACTATACTGTGAAAGAGGTTGTTAGTGAAGACGGTGTTGTGGTTGATGTTAGGATTGTCGCTAACGGTAAACTTCCCAATCCTCAAACGCTTAGAGTTAGAGTGATTGGCGATGATGGTGTGGTTGTTGTAGAGGTTGTTAAGCCTCTAGCTAAAGTCCACTGCAGCTTTGAAGAAGACAAACTAGTGCTCAAGGTTGGAGATATACAGAACGTGTACAGAGTTACAGTCTTAGATGACCAGACAATCGCAATACGTCCAAGTGTAGGGAGGGCGTATGCTATCGATATCGATGTAGAGGGTGGAAGCGTTGTAGACTATGCACTTTCCTCTATAAAGCTTGTAGACGCTCTACTCTACGGATACCCTGTCAATCTAAGAGGAAAACTGCTAGCTATATCCTGCTCCAGTAGACATAATGTGAGCATATTCCAAATCTTCTACAGAGGCACTGTTAGAGGTTGGCTAGACGCACATGTACAGGTCAAGCATAACATTTTACTCTACAGCTATAGAGGCCCACCTCTTCCAAGCATTGAAGACCTCCTAGACATTTTGAAGGAGAGGTGTAGAGGCGTTATAGAGTCTAGAGGAGATGTTAGAAGTAGGTTTAAGTACAGCTATATTGGTGTTGAAGAACCTTTACTACCACTACCAGCCGGACTTGCCACACTCCTAGACAATATACTACCAGTACCACATACCAGCATATCGCCAATGAACAAGGGTGGAAACTCGACCCATACGATTCCAGAGATTGTAGAAGCTGTTAAACAAGCCTACAAGAGGCTCTTAGACATTGTCAAGTCCACCAACAACACGATATCAGAAAAACAAGGTGTAGGCGTAGTTGAGGATGTCGAGACACATGTTGAAAGCAGTCCAACTACCAGTACTTCTACACGTCAAACCAACATCGACATTCCACTACTACTATTCCCTCTAGCTCTAGCTGTTGTAGCCTACATGGTTTGGAGAGAGCATAGGATATAGGTGTCCAAGTACACATATCAATAGTCTTTTTGGGAGGGTAATGAGAGTCCATATTGAGAGACTTAGCACTGGTGTTGAAGGTTTTGATGAGCTTATAGCTGGTGGTATTCCACGTGGCTTCTTTGTAGCTGTTGTAGGCGAGCCTGGCACCGGCAAAACTGTCTTCTGCATACACTTTATAGCTGAGGGTATTAGGGTTGGCGATAAGAACATTTATGTGACAACTGAAGAGTCTCGTGAGAGTATAATAAAGCAAGCAGCTATGTTTGGCTTTGACTTTGAAAAAGCTATAGAGGAGGGCAAACTGATAATCATAGATGCTTTGATGGGTGGTAGAGATGATCCTTGGAGCCTACAATCTCTCGATGTTGAGACCCTGGTGAACAAGATTATAGAGGCTAAAAAGTATCTAGGCTATGGTAGAGCTAGGCTAGTAATAGACTCTATGAGCGCTTTTTGGCTCGATAAACCGGCTATGGCTAGAAAGTACAGCTATTATGTGAAGAAGGTTTTGTATCGGTGGGATTTCACTGCTCTTCTAGTCGCACAATATGCTGTTACAACAAGTCTTGGATTCGGCTTTGGCATTGAACATGTTGCTGATGGCATTATAAGGTTTAGAAAGGTTGTTGTAGGCGGCAAACTAAAAAGGTATGTTATCGTTGAGAAGATGAGACAAACACCACATAGCCTACAGGTGCACGAGATAACCATCGATGATGGTAGAGGAATGCGTGTAGTTGGAGCAACAGCTTATAGGAGAGAGGATACTCGCCTACCAGCTAGTGTTGCTGCACGAATGCTTGAAGCCGAGCTTAAGAAGTTGTTGGAGGTTGCTGAGACAGGAGAACCTCTAGAAACCAGTGACAACAGCTAAGTTTTTGGCTGGTGGATTTGCGGGTTCAAGAACTACGTGCATGTACTAGGTATGGTTCGGGAGCTGCTTGTTTTAGAACGCGAGGCGACTTTCTCGAAATACAATTTGAAAACGCCTATATAGCTCTTGAGCCTAGAACGTTAATCGTTGAAGCACCCATAGCTGCTCATCGCGAAGCTGTTGACGAGCGTAGAAAACGTGTCATAGTAGAGTTTGGAGAGGAGATAAAACCTTTAACGCCAAATAGAATCGATTTTGTTGGTCGTGCCGCACTAGGCTTGTTCGAGGTGAGGGTAACAGATCTAGAGTTTGACACCTACATAACCGTTGTAACTCCTGGAGGACACCACTACGAGTACGTGGTGGTTTCAAAGAGGCTAGTCTATGTTGAGATGAGTGCTAAGAAGAAGACGTACTATGAAGAGGAGCCCAATAAAAAGCTAATACTGTACATAGTCTAGAGTAGAAGGTTGGATGTGGAGAGTTGTCTGATGGGCCGCTGAGCCCTTGACAGGCGATGACGTAGGCGAGGGACAACCGAAGAACCTTTCGAGAATGGTATACCGGCCTTGCCGGTCCCCGCCGCATCCTAAGGCCGCGTACGCGGCCTGTTGGCTTGGCGGGGCCCCATGCTAGTCTAGCTATGATGGCTTTTAATGTATTTTCGCTTCAGATTTTCACGCCTTTCAACGCCTTGTACAGCATTAGTAGGCTAGCTAGCATAAAGCTACTAGCTGCTATAAAGCATGTTCTTAAACCGTAGAGTTTGGCTATTATGCCGCTTGCAAGGGAGCCTATGATTAGCCCAATGCCCATTGAAGAGTTTAGAATGCCTATGGACTTACCCCCACTCTTTATTCCTGCTAGGTATACTGCTAGACTGTTTGTTGACACGCTTATCAAAGCCCAGGTTGCACCTGTGAATGTGTAGGTTATCAGAGCCTGTATTTCTGCTGGCATACACTCGGTGGTGAGAGGGGCTAGAAAGACTATTACTCGACCGCCAATGCCGAGAAGTAGCAGCTTCTTTGTCCCTATCAAAGTTGCTATAGTGTAGATTGACGTGAATATGATTGTCGATGATATGCTGTGTACAGCTAGTGCTACTAGTACTAGAGAGTCGCTTAAACCCCTAACCTGTTTGAGATAGGTTGGCATTTGGGTGAAGAATAGTCCAGCTCCAATAAAGCAGGCTACGATAGCAAGGTTGTAGAGTGTGAAGCGGGTCCACTCTCTACTAAACAGCTTCTGGACTAGTATGGGTGGATGTGTTACAATCACGTAGACTAGTTTTACACGTTCAACAACACCGTGGAAGAGACTTGTTGGTTTAGCTACTGTTTCTCGTTCGAGTGTGAGTAGAGGTCTGGGTAGAGCGAGAGTTGCAAGAACTCCTACTGCCGACGATAGAGATATTATCAGTGCTGTACACATTGTCGGGAGAAAGTTTGAGATTATAGCGCCGATAACTAGACCTAGAGACCACCCCAAGCTACTCCAAACACCTAGTCTTGAAAGCGGTTTTTCTGGACGCTTCTCCCTAGGAACACCAAGCTCCACAACAAGCATCGATATATTCGGGCTTACAAGACCGCTTGCTACGCCAGCAAACAGGCCAGAGATTGGGAAGAGGGGGAGAACCCTACCCCTATAGGCTAAGACTAGCAGTATGGAGGAGACTAGTAGAGCTAGAAAACCTGCAAGCAATGGTGTTTTACGGCCTATACGATCTCCTATCGACCCCCCATAGGGGCTTGATAGTAGAAAGCCTAGGTTTACCGTGGAGGTGGATACTGCAACAAGTTCTGCACCACCACCAGCGTCTAATGCTAGAAGTGTTAAGAGGCTATTGTAGAGGCTTGCAGCCATGTTGTAGAGAAAGCCTATGAGAAGCGCTTTCCTATAACCTAAAGCCTCTACACGTTTTCGAAGAACGCCCTTCAACTTCACCTTAGAAGCTCGTGTACTAGATGTCCAACAATGGGGAATAGTATGTCTAGCATTAGCTTTACAGCTGCAGGCTTTCCAGGACACACAACAACAAGTCTACCATGCACTATATACGCACCCGCTCTAGAGAGTAGTGCGTGGGAGGTCTGCTCAAGACTGCGTCTTCTAAACTCTTCACCTATACCAGGCAGTACACGTTGAGCAAGTCTCTCTACAGCATCAACACTCACATCCAATGGTCTTGGCCCAGTACCCCCAGTAACTATCACTACCTGAGCACCTCTCCTCACAATAGCCTCTAACACTGCAAGCTGTATCTCCCCCATATCGTTGCCTACAACAGCTCTATACACTAGCTTATGGCCATGAGATTCAACAGCTTTTTCCACGAGAGGAGTTATCTCGTCTACCTTCTCCCCCCTCTTCACAGAATCACTTGTCACAACAAGTCCAAATCTAACACTAGCTACAGAGCCTCCATGCCCAGACATTCTAGAGGTCACCCGGTCCACTGATACAATGCTATCAGCAGCACCGGTCTTAGCCCATCACCAACTACAAGT
>DQUB01000177.1 GCA_015662475.1 Pyrodictium sp. | reverse complement strand
TAGTCGATGCTACCAAGTGTATCGCGTGTAGACTCTGCCTAGACGTTTGCCCAATAGCAGAAGTCTATGTTGAGAAGATTGAGGTAGCGCGTTTGCTTGGAAAAGTCGATGCTAGTAAGAGGCCTAGCAAGAGGAGGATAAGCGATGTTGTGGAGAAGGCAAAGGTGTTACACCGTCTAACCGCTCCCAAGACGGAGAAAACACCCGAAGAAACCGTGCCTTGGACAACAATCTTCGATACAGGGTAGAGATCGCACCTCCACACAGACACGGCTATTCAACGCGAACTCTTATCTCGCCACCTTCACCCTCTCTTCTCCCGCCAAACCATATCCTGTAGAGGAGATATGCTACGATTAGAACGCCAAGCACGATTGCTAGCCCCACCAACAAGCTTGGAGCTCTTATGATGCGAGCTATGCTGAGTAGTGTGAGGAGAGCTAGTGTAGCAGCTAGACTTGCAATCAGCTTTTCGAAAAAGTTCACGACCACCTACACCCCCTCAACCTTCAAGTGTTGAGAAGTTAAATGGTAGAAGTTATAGTTGGACGTTTACCGTGGAGCGTGTATGGTGGTATCTCCATGGCCGAGGTTCCAGTGCGTATACCTCGCATGGGGAGAGTAGCACTGCCAAAAACACTGTTGTTTGTTGTAATGGTTGTGTTGGTGGGGGCTATCGTATACCTAGCATCTTCAACATTTCAAGTCGATGTTGGTGAAGCTGCTGTTGTCATCGACCCATTCCAGGGCAGGATTGTCGATGTTGTTTTTGGCCCAGCTTTTAAGTGGAAGTTGCCTTGGCAAGAAGTGAAGATAATCCCGGTATCGGTGCAAACTGTGTTGTTGGAGGATAGAAAGGCTTTAATTGCTGTTACAAAGGATGGTGCTAGAGTTCCTGTTGAAGTGCAGGTACGCTACGAGGTTAGGAAGGAGCCTAGTGCTGTTATGTGGCTCATCCAAAAATATCCAGAGGATCCGCATGGTAGGATTAAGAGGGAGGTTATAGAAAGGGCTGCCTATGAGGCTGTAAGAAGCGTTATTGGCAAGTACAATCTTGTCGAGATTGTGCCGAAGATACAGGAGATAAGCGAGGAGATAGCTGCTTATCTGAAGCAGTTGCTCGTGGAGGATCCTAGTGTTAAAGCTGCAATAGACATTGTAGATGTTGTTGTAAAGTCGATAGATATTCCGAAAGAGCTTAGCAATGCTATTCTTAGAAAGTTGACTGCGCAACAGGAGGCTGAAGCTGCAAAGTATGAGGCTCAGAGGGAGATTATTAGGGCTGAGATGGAGGCTAGGAAGAAGATCATAGCTGCAAACGCAACTGCTATGCAGCAGATCATAGCTGCTGAGGCGGAAGCTAGAAGGCGTATTATAGAGGCGAATGCAACAGCAACAAAGCTTGTGTTGGAGGCGAGAGGTAGAGCACAGGCAATCTTGGAGCAGTATCGTGGTGAAGCGCTAGCCATTAAAGCGATCATGGAGACGCTAAACATTACAGCTGAAGAGGCGTCAAAAGTCTACTATTACATCAAACTTGTGGAGTTGTACCGAGAGATACTACCCTCAGCACTAGCAAACGCGCGGATTACAGTGATAGCTGTGCCAGGTGGAAACACGACGATACCGATACTAGGAATACTGCCGTTGCTGGGGCAGGGATAGGCTTAGAGCCTGACAACATCTCCTGCAGCAAGTTTTAGGAGACGGTGGGGGTATAGCGTGTCTAGCAGCTGCTCAGCTAGCTCGCCGGTACAGTGTAGAGGTGCAACTTTCTCGGTGTAGTCCATAAGCTTTACAAGCTCTTCTTTTCTGGGAGCGTGAAACCCTCCAACAACGAGTGTTAGGGGTTGGCCAGCAACTCTAGAAGCTTCTCTAGCCAAAACACTAACGCCAGGATGACTACAACCCACGATAAGCACTCTAGCCGTTTTCTCGACAACGAGTAGGCCATGCTCGTAAAAGTTGGACCACGCTTCTAGAGGGCCAACACTCCACATTCCAGGCCCAACCCGGGTATTAGAGGCTATAGGCAGCTCCTCTACTTGGAACCCCAACCTCTCAACAACACCCTTCTCTCCTGGCGGTGCATACACTTTAACCCTCCTACCCTTGGCCTTCTCGGCCAAACACTCTAGGCCCCCATAGTGGTCTCGATGCCAGTGGCTAAGGAATACAAAGTCCACATCTTCTATACTCACACCCATCCTCTCAACATTATAGCATAGAGTTTCGGCATCGGTATCACCGTCAAACAACACCTTAACACCATTAGCCTCAACTAGTATTGATAGACCCCAGCTCGACCGAAACCCTTGTCTAGCCCTATTATCCACCAACACGTAGATCTGCAACAGTCAAACCCTCCAGAGAAGCTTGATAGGGGGCCACAGAGCATAGATAGAGTTTGGCGATGAAGTATCTTTCGCTTGGAGAGACCCTAGAGTAGGGGATGACTGAAGCCCCGACACCAGAGCCTCTACCTCTCTCTCCACCCTCGAGAAAACCTTCTAACATGCTCGTGGAGCTTCCATGGTTTTGGCATCACTGTTTCCAGCCTATAGCCACACTCTCTACACACCTGCACTATCCTCAAAACAGTGTCATCTTCACCTCCATCCACCACTTCAACTCCAAGTTGTGTTGATCTACACGCTGGACATGCTACAAGTTTTGCATAGTGTAGCGTTCTACCCTTCACCTTCACTTCTGCTGGGACTAGCGGTATGCCGTGAAGCCTAAGCTCTTCTAGCACACCGAGAAAAACCTCTCTACTCTTCTCCAGCAAAGCTTTAGCAGCTTTTCTCGCTGAACGTGTAAACAGCGTGTCTACAGCGTTGGACAGTATTGTGAGTGTGCGAGGAAGCACTTTTACAGCAAGTGTTAGCGGGTCTTCTCCACGGTGTATTGTTGAGGCTGTTAGCGAGAAGATGCCAGTGAAACCTGCTTTTGCGAGTATGTCAGCGTCAAAAACACATCTTGCTTCACAGGATAGCCTGTCTAGAGGCCCCTCAACAAGCTCTCTAACACCATCTTCGAGTTCTCCAAGCCCAAACTCTTTCAACAACTTCAAAGCATTCTCAATGCCGATAGCCTCGTACAGGTCGTGGATTAGGCCTAAGACGAATGCTCGAGAAGAGCTACAACCTTCCCTCAAAGCTAGACGAGCTGCCCAAGATCCAACCAGAATAGAGTGGTATGCAAGCCAAACATCTTTCAGAGGCTCTAGCTGTGATAGCCTGTCTAAAACCTCTCCAGAAACACCATAGCGTCTACCTAGGAGGAGGAGCATTTGACGTGTAAGTGTCTCCACCAAAACCCTTCCACCACAGGTTAGCCTTCTCTACAGTAGGTGTAGAGGCTTGCTAGAGTCTGTGCAAGTCTTGCTATCTCTTCAGCTCTAGTCTCCAACATTTCAACGTACATGGCCTTGATAGCAGCTGTCTCGTTTATAAGCTTTAGCGCTGCTACGATCTCCTCCATGGTGCCTCTAGCAACTGTAACTGTAACCTTGCCGGAAGAGCCTACGTGTACTGTTAGTGTTCCACCATAGCGTTTAAGGTTGTAGGAGGCCATTAGAGCTAGATTGTCTAGGTTTTCGGCTATCTCAGAGTACCTTTCCAGCTCCTCAATGTACACTTTAACGCTCTTCTCCAACAACTCTAGAAGTCTAGCAACAACCCTACAACTACTAGTGTTTTTGGCTGCTAGATTGTCGGCATTAAGCTTCTCCAACGTCTCAAGTATTGAGAGGAGAGCTTGTTCATCGGCGTTGCCGCCTATGGCTGGCAAGGTGTCGGCTGAAAGCATGTCTAGGCTATTGCTTGTTTTTGGGGTGTAGAGTGTGTAGGCTGTGATCGATATTGTTGCTAGGAGTGCTAGGAGTAGTGGTGTTGTCCACGCTATCCCGTGTTTCAAGGCGGCTACTTCTCCTCGACAACATGTTTCTTCGGTATTATTATCTCTACAACCTTGTTACGGTGTACCTTTACCCGCATGTTTCTAGGCTCAGCATCGGGTGGTAGTGGGAGTATGTGGCGGTATGCGTGGAAGCGTACATCGCGACCAGCTACTGTGCCGTAGATGTCGCTGTATCTCACCTCTCTAGACAGCCTAGATTCTAGCACTAGCTTGTCTCCTACAACCTTCACGTCTAGTGTGGCTGTATCGGCTCCTGCTAGGTCTACGAGGATTACATAGCGGTCTGGGTATTCGTAGAGCTGGTAGAGTGGTTCTAGAAAGCCTTCGGGCGACCAGCCTAGTCTCTCGCTTGTAAACATTGCTCTCTCTAGCTCTTCTTCAATCCTCCTCCTAATCCGCTCAAGTTCCCTCTTTAGGGTCTCGAATATGTCGTAAAAGGCCATCCTCCCACGCTCTAGGCGTAGAGCATTGGGTGGGGTGTACGCATCTCCTGTAGAGCTTGACGTGTTTGCTTCATAAGCTCTCTCATTCTAAGCCTAATTATCTCAGCTTCATCTAGCAGCTTTTCAACATTAACTTCAACTCCTATAGCCTTAGACAATGCTTTGAGAACTTCTGCAGCTGCCTCGGGATCGGGAAACTCTATGTAGGCGTCTGCTAGTATCACGATGTTGCTCACTCTATGCCTTATAGCGTATTTTAGGATTAGAGCGTATGGGCCTACAAGATAGCCGCTTTCAAACAGTTTTGTCCCCTCTAGCTTCTCTGCAAGCTGTCTAGCTTTCTCATCGCTAGCCAACCAGTATACGTTTGGCTTCTCAATCTCCATCCTGTTTGGAGCAGCTATACCAACTATAGACACTATGTAGTCCACACCCCTCTTCATAGCATAGTCTATCAGTAGCTGGCTCAGAGAGACTATTGCTGCTGGAGGAATGGGCGTTTCAGCTCTAACAACGAGCAGGTTGTCTGAAGCGAAAAACCTTATGGGTGTTCTTGGCTCACCACGATGTATAACTGCTACTGGTGGTAGGAGTTTGGGGAAGTCTATCCCTCCAACCTCTCTAAGCCCAAGAGTTTCAACTAGATGGTTTGCCGCTATTACTCCAACTAGACCGCTATCTGGGAGTCCTAGGATCATAAAGGATGGTTTGCGGAGACTTACCTCCTCATACTCTACAAGAAGCAGACCATCATACTCGTACTCGTAGACTGGTCTTGCCACCCCCGCAGACCCCGGGAAGAGAGAAGGTGGGGGCTGAGGGGCTCAAAGGTGTTCCGGAGATAGGCTCTCATAGATTCCCACGCCACAGCCAAACCCTCGAACATGTATTCCTTTCCCCAGCTTCTTCATCCACCACATCTTGCCCAATTAACGCTGTTACCGGGGGCCATAGCGTTGTGGATGCTGTTAAGCCTGTAGAGACTATGGCTAGTACTAGTATTATACCAAGGCTCTTTCAAGCTCTAGCTCCTCATGGAGATCCACTACAAGAGCTATATTGCCCAAGCTTTTGAGAAACAGCATATCCCAAGCTAAGAGGGAACATGTAAATCCTAGGAAGACTGTGGAAGCCCACCTACCACACTCGCAGTGCATGCAGCCAACCTCCTTATAGCGCTCGTGGTCTCCTCCATAGGCAGGTTCTTCGCAAACATAGTACTCGTTTTACAGCTACAACCGCAACCTCTGCACAGTCTACCCTTCCACGCTCATCGAAGACGTTGCAAACAAGCATCCTTCTCGCAGAAGAACAGCCAAACTTTCAACATACTCTAGGGTTTTGCCGGTTCTCCAGCAAAATCAGATGACAATGCCCCCCATCCACCTCTCCTACAACCTGCACTAGTCTTTCAACGGCTTTTGCAGGTCTAACAGCCTATAGCTGCTAAGCCCCTAATATATTGTTTAAAAAGCATACTATGCTATACAGTGCAACATTTTCAACGTATTAGGTGTTGCCACTAGACTTCAAAATCAAGATATCGTCTCCAACCACCCAACGCCCTGGAGAAACCGGCAAAGTCTATGCAGCAACACTTCTAGCAGCCTCATAGACTTCTCTAGCACGCCGTAGAAGCAATGCCAGAGGAGCAGACAACGAGAAACAGAAACCTATAACACTACAACAGGCCTAGGCCTCCCAACAACAAACCCAGCAAAACCTCACACAACCCCCCAACAAGCCCCCAATACCAGAAAACCAGCACAAACCCCCCAACAAAAGCTAAAAAGACTACCCACGACAAAGGGTCAGCATTCGTTCCCCTCCACACCAAGGATTCGGCGAAGCCAGAAGCCTCACCATCCCCCAGAAAAACAGGCAGACTTGGAAACCCCCTCAAAAGCCAGCACCCGCCAAAGAGGGGAGAGAAACGCCCCCAGCCCCCACAAACTCCACGGCAGCGGAAAGGACACGCTCGCGGCAGAAGAGGGCTAGAAGGAGGCGCTGTACTAGGCTTCAACCGCAGTCTCCCCACGAGCGTTGGAGACCTGGCCTGGCGCACCAGCAATCCTCCTAGCAAGCTCCTCGAGAGGGTCGGAAACACCCTCCTCTAAAACCTCCAAAAGCTTCTCGGCAACAGGCCGGGGACTATACAGCTTATGATTACCCCTACTATAGACAGCCTCAATAACACCCAAAGCCTCCAACACATGAAAAGCACCCAAAACCTCGTACCGGGGAAGCCCAGTCCTAACAACAACATCCCCAGGACTCACAAGCCTACCAGAAACAATCTCACGTAAAATCGCAACAAGCTTCTCCCTACAACCCAACAAACAACACCCCCACAAGAAACACTTCAAACAAAAAACCAAACCGTTAAGACATCACACCCCAATAACACCAACTCACAACAAAACCACAACTACAAAGGTGTTTAGCGTAAGAATTTGTTTCACGTGACGCTTGAAATTCCTTCCTGTTATTCTCTTCCGAATTTTGTTCTTGCCTCTGAACAGTATCCTGCCAGTCTTCAACGTGCCATCCGCTTGCTATTTCTTTTGAATTTTGTGTCGTGTTGTAGGCTATGTATCTGAACTCGCTCCGAAAGAGCACAAGTAGTCTAGCTAGCAACACCACCTTTCACCATAGCAACGACAC